>CAJXWA010000075.1 GCA_913062525.1 uncultured Alphaproteobacteria bacterium
GCAAGACCTAAGAAATGCATTGGGAAGAAGACCATGTTCACACCAATAAACGTTACCGTAAAGTGGAGTTTCGCAAGGGTCTCTGAGTAGTTGTAGCCTGTCATCTTACCGAACCAATAGTAGATCCCTGCGAAGATCGCAAACACCGCACCAAGGCTAAGTACGTAATGGAAATGACCAACTACATAATATGTATCATGTAGGATCACATCTAGGCCACCGTTCGCAAGAACAACACCCGTCACGCCACCAACAGTGAACAAGAAGATAAAACCAAGAGCCCAAACCATTGGAGCCTTAAATTCGATCGATCCGCCCCACATTGTTGCGATCCATGAGAAAATCTTCACACCTGTTGGAATGGCAATAACCAATGTGGCGCCAAGGAAGTATGCCCGCGTATCGACGTTCATACCAACTGTATACATGTGATGGGCCCAAACGATGAAGCCAACGCCGCCGATTGCAACCATGGCATAGGCCATGCCGAGGTAGCCAAAAACAGGCTTACGGCTAAAGGTTGAAATGATCTGACTAATAATACCAAAACCTGGTAAAATCATGATGTACACTTCTGGATGACCAAAGAACCAGAACAAATGCTGGAACAAAATTGGATCGCCGCCACCTTCGGGAACGAAGAAGTTTGTTCCAAAGTTACGGTCAGTCAGCAACATTGTAATGGCACCGGCAAGAACAGGTAGAGACAATAGCAGCAAGAAGGCTGTTACCAACACTGACCACACGAACAACGGCATTTTATGCATTGTCATGCCTGGGGCACGCATATTGAAGATGGTCGTGATGAAGTTGATCGCGCCAAGGATTGAAGATGCACCAGCCAGATGAAGGCTGAGAATTGCAAAATCAACGGCCATGCCAGGCTGTCCAACAGTCGATGACAGCGGCGGATAAATTGTCCAACCACCACCAACACCGTTCGCGCCAGCAGGTCCCTCAACAAAAATTGAGATAATAAGGAGGCCTATGGCAGGTGGCAGTAGCCAGAATGAAATATTATTCATTCTTGGGAACGCCATATCTGGTGCGCCGATCATGAGCGGGACGATCCAGTTACCAAAACCACCGATCACCGCAGGCATAACCATGAAGAAAACCATGATCAAGCCATGACCTGTCACGACAACGTTAAAAAAGTGATAGTTGCCGTCGAGGAATTGATCTCCCGGCATCTGCAATTCTGCACGAATGAAAACTGACATCGCACCACCAATAATCCCTGCTATTACAGCAAAGATTAGGTACATAGTACCGATGTCTTTATGGTTGGTTGAATAAACCCAACGCTTCCATCCCGTAGGGAGATGATCGTCGTGAGCGGCTGCTGCACTGTTCGCCATTTTTTATGCCTCTCTCTAACCGATTACTGCGTGACTGCGGATGCTGCTGCTACATTAACAGCAGGTGCATCCAAGCCAGCGAATTCTTCTTTAGCTTTCACAAGCCACTTTTTGTATTCTTCTTTGCTTACAGCCTTCACCATAATTGGCATAAAGCCATGACGTGCGCCGCAAAGCTCAGAACATTGACCGTAATACACGCCTTCTTTTTCGATGCGCATCCAAGTCTCGTTAATCCGGCCAGGTACCGCGTCAAGTTTCACGCCAAAAGCAGGCATTGCCCACGAATGCAGAACATCTTCGGCAGTAATTAGCATTCTAATATTCGTGTTGATGGGAAGAACAATTGCGTTGTCAGTTGCAAGCAGGCGTGGTTGGCCTTTTTTAAGCTCATCTTCTTCAAGCATTACAGCTTCAAATGAAAGCTCATCTTCGTCCACATATTCATACCCCCAATACCACTGATATCCAGTCGCTTTGAGTGTCATGTCGGCAACTTCAATACGATCTCCGTAGTAAAGAAGCTTTAGTGACGGTACTGCAATAACGATCAAAATGATAATTGGTGCAATTGTCCAAACAATTTCGATCAATGTGTTATGGCTTGTTTTTGAAGGTACCGGGTTTGCTTTACGGTTAAAGCGAACTGCCACGTAAATCATCAACGCCAAAACGAATAGGGTGATCACTGTAATGACAACCAACAACATATTGTGGAAATCATTCATCCGATGCGCAACAGGCGAAAATGCATCTTGAAATCCAAGTTGCCAAGGTTCCGCTTGCCCCTGAGCGGCGCTTGCGCTGCCCATTGTCAACGCAGTTACTACAAATGCAGTAAAGAGTGTGACAATATTTTTAACAATAGCCATCATTAGTTCCCGTCTCTAATAGCTTCTTAATCTTCTTGGAAAATCGCAACAAATGCTGAAACGAATTTCAAACTGTATTAGCTTTATAGCCAGTCCTTTGATGCAAATCAAAAATGATTTAGATCAATTTGTTGCGGAAATTACACTAAGGAAGACTAAAAGAACAAGAACAGTTATGGAATAAATATGGACTACACTTCAGTAAAAGCACCATATCACTCCCGAAAAAGTAATTTTTATACGTAAAAACAACGAGTTAAATGTATTTTTAAAAGAAAATATTAAGCCAACTGCTGAATAGTGGTTTACGGCAAGACCTTTCAAGATGTGGCATATTGTCGCATAATTAGTATAAAAAACTCATAGCAACTGATTCAATATCTTTAATTCGCTCTCTCGACATTTGCTCCACAAACCCACATATTCCTATTATCATACCCACATTGATTTATTTCCGTGAAGAACTGGAGACCCAAGTGACCGACATCAAAACAGCCGATAAGCTATTCTTTGAAGATACAGGAATGGATAGAACGGCAGCGGAAAAATTGGTCACGGAAGCCCTTAAAGGAGCTGATGACGGCGAATTGTTCCTGGAATACCGCCAATCAGAAGGTTTCTCATTTGATGACGGACGCCTAAAAAGCGCCAGTTTCGATACAACACAAGGTTTTGGCCTGCGGGCGGTATGCGGCGAGGCAACAGGTTTTGCCCATGCATCAGAACTCAGCGAAAAAGCAATTAAGAACGCAACCGATACGGTTCGGGCTGTGACTTCAGGAAGAAGCGGCTCCATAGCCCTGCCGCCTGCTGGCGCGAACAGAGCGTTATATGCAGAAGACAATCCACTAAGTGAAATCCCTTTTGACGTCAAAGTGAAAACACTTGCTGAAATTGACGCCTATGCCCGCGCAAAAGACCCTCGCGTTGTACAAGTGTCCGCGTCTCTTACAGGATCTTGGCAGGCAATTGAAATCATCAGAAGCGAAGGCGCCCGCGCTGGTGACATTCGTCCGCTTGTTCGGTTAAACGTATCTGTGGTTGTTGAACAGAATGGGCGCCGTGAAAACGGAAGCCACGGAACAGGCGGCCGCACTGGATATAATTTCTATCTGGAAGAAAGCACTTGGAAAAGTGCCGTTGAAGAGGCGTTGCGCCAAGCCATTGTAAATTTGGATAGTGTAGATGCTCCCGCTGGTGAAATGGATGTGATCGTTGGCCCTGGATGGCCCGGCATTATCTTGCATGAAGCCATTGGTCATGGTCTCGAAGGCGATTTCAATAGGAAGAAAACATCCGCGTTTTCCGGCCTGATTGGTGAGCGCGTTGCCGCCCCCGGCGTAACAGTGGTTGATGACGGAACACTGCCAGATCGCCGTGGGTCCATCAGCGTTGATGATGAAGGGACTGCAAGTTCTTGCACCACACTGATCGAAGATGGCATTTTGGTTGGATACATGCAGGATCGGCAAAATGCCCGCTTAATGGGCGTTGAGCCAACAGGAAATGGCAGACGTGAAAGCTTTGCACATCAGCCCATGCCGCGCATGACCAACACCTATATGCTTGATGGGGACCGCGACCCTGAAGAAATTCTCTCCTCGGTCAAAAACGGCTTATACGCCATTAACTTTGGCGGCGGCCAAGTTGATATTACTTCAGGTAAATTCGTCTTTTCCTGCACAGAAGCCTATCTTGTGGAAAATGGCAAGCTGACATCTCCTGTAAAAGGAGCAACTCTGATCGGTACAGGCAGTGAAGCCCTTAAAAAGGTAAAGGCTGTTGGGAATGACATGGCCCTTGATAGTGGCGTTGGAACCTGCGGTAAAGCCGGTCAAAGCGTCCCTGTGGGCGTGGGTCAACCAACAATGCTGCTCGGCGGCCTGACGGTCGGCGGTACAGCAAGCTAAATCAATATAATCCATGGAAACACTTTCTAGAATTATGATAGCGTTTCTTTGGGTTTTCATAATGCGCACAAGTCCAGCGCAAGCACAGGCGGATCCAGTGAACTGGCTTCCGCCTGATAGCCGTATTGATGTCCAAATTCCACCTGATGAATTGTTGTCAATTATCGAGCCGCTTCAAGGTGAAGCTCTTCTTGGAAAACTTCTATTCAACAGTCCCTCTCTTCTAGGAGAGACTGCCGTGCGCATTGGGCTAACGTGTAATAGCTGCCATCCAAACGGACATGTAAACACACGTTTCTTCATGTCTGGTTTATCAAGCTTACCGGGCACTATTGACGTCACTCACAAATTTTGGGGAAGCGGTACAGAAGACGGTGTTTTAAACCCGATCGCAATTCCCTCCTTACGGGGCGTTAGTAAATCTGCGCCCTACGGCACCCTTACCGTTCTTCCAACACTTGGCGCCTTTACAAAACACGTCATTGAAACTGAATTTGCAGGACCACCTGTACAACCTTACGAATTATCCGCCCTAATTGCTTATATGTCACTGCTTGAAACGAAGCCAAAAGCAGACAAGCAAACATATGTACAGACAAACCTGTCCGCATATTTTGCGCTCCTGATCGAGCCGCTTGAGAGGGAATGGATAGGAGGTGTCACAAGGATCACGCATCTTATTCGGGAAGAGCTTGGGCGCCGAATCAAGGTATCGCCTGAACATCGCGCGGAATATGAGGGAGTGTCACAAATCCTCAAACTTATTCAGCGAGCGGCGAAAACTCATCCAGCGAATGCGCGAGATGCCTTGAACAAGCATCTCGGCAGTGCTGATTAATATAAGCCCTAATAGGCATATTCTTTATAAACAGGATCAACATTTCCGTTCCACTCACCGTGGAAGCGGGCCAGCATTTCATCCGCTGGCGTTACACCTGTTTCTACCGTGGTTTTCAGCGCATTTAAGAAATGCACTTCGTCTTCACCAAAACTGTCTAGGCGCTTACGGGCCTTCAAGCCTGCGCTTGCGATTTCCAAAACGCTAGCAGCTAACTCACGCATTGTCCGGCCATCTGGCGTTTTCGTAGTAAGGGCGTGAGTTATAACATCGGTCCGCATAGTATGACGGTCTTCTGTGCTCCAACCTTTTACCAAATCCCAAGCCGCATCGAGCGCACCTTCATCATATAACAAGCCAACCCAGAATGCCGGAAGCGCACAAAGCCTGCGCCATGGGCCGCCGTCGGCACCACGCATCTCAAGGAAGCGTTTCATGCGAACTTCTGGGAACAAGGTTGTCAGATGATTATCCCAGTCAACCAAATTTGGCCGCTCACCCGGTAGGCCAGGGAGATTGCCGTTCATGAAATCGCGGAATGATTGGCCAGAAACATCGATATAGGTGCCATTGCGATAGACAAAATACATGGGCACATCCAGCGCGTAGTCCACATACTGTTCAAAGGAAAAACCATCTTCAAAAACGAACGGTAGCATTCCCGTACGATCAGGATCTGTATCGGTCCAAATGTGGCTCCTATGACTAAGATGGCCGTTTGGTTTGCCTTCAGTGAAGGGGGAATTTGCAAAGAGAGCCGTCGCGAGCGGTTGTAGTGCCAAGCTCGTCCGGAATTTCTTGATCATGTCAGCTTCAGAGCCGTAATCAAGGTTCACTTGAACTGTGCAAGAGCGGAACATCATATCGAGCCCATGCTGACCACGTGTCGGCATATAGGCTTTCATAATACCATAGCGACCTTTGGGCATGATCGGTGTTTGCTCAACCGTCCATTTTGGATTAAAGCCAAGGCCTAAAAAGCCAACCCCAATTTCATCACCAACTTCGCGCACTTGTGCCAAATGTGTATGCACTTCAGTACACGTCTGATGAAGTGTCTCTAACGGTGCACCTGACAATTCTAGTTGCCCGCCTGGCTCAAGGCTAACGGAATAACCGTCCATGGTAAGGGCAATAACTTTACCCTCTTCAGATTGCGGCTGCCATCCAAAGCGCTGCAATCCCTCAAGCATGGCTTTGATGCCACTGGGGCCTTCATAAGGCAGGTTTTCAAGCGTTTCCAAATTGAAGCCGAACTTTTCGTGTTCGGTGCCAATTCGCCAATCGGATTTCGGCTTGTTTCCGCTTTCTGCGAATTCTACGAGTTGAGCCTTGTTCGCAATTTCAATTGCGTTTCCAGTAGCCGGACCAGACATATTGCTTCCTCTGTTTTTCTTGCAGTTCGTATGAGCGCCCACTCAAAGATCTTTTATATGAAGTAATAGATTGAATTTAATGCATCAAGCATAAAACCCCAAAAGATCTATTTCATAGGACGCCCAGCTTACACAACAAACACCAAACATACGTTATTGCCAATCACCACGGACGGCCTGTAACAGTGACAGTGCTGAGACTACTGCGGTTTCCGCACGTAAAATTCGAGGACCTAATCCTAAAGTGTGCGAATTATCACAACTCATAATCATTTTGCGTTCAGCATCCGAGAAACCACCCTCAGGTCCAACAAGCACTGCGAATTTAGTCGTGTGTGTCAAAGTCGACAGCACGGCAATAGGATCTTGGGCATCATGCCGCTCATGGCAGAAAATAAGCGCCCGATCAGGCTCCATCTTCGCAAGGTACTTTTCGAGTTTTTGAGATTGGTGCACGAGGGGAACAGTCAAACGTTCAGATTGTTCCGATGCCTCGATCGCTTGTAAAATCATTTTATCTTCACGCGGACGATCAGAATTGGTCCTAAGAGTTTGAACAGGGATCATCTCAGAGACGCCTAGTTCCGTTGCTTTTTGAACAATGAGTGCATTCTGAATTTTCTTAACAGGCGAAAATACCAGGTGAATATCAGGCTCATCTGCCTGCTCACGCAAACATTTAACGAGGCTGACGAGTGCGTTATTCTTGCGAACTTCTTGGACCTTACCAAGCCACTCACCGTCCCGGCCGTTAAACAGGACAATTTCATCGTCAATTTTCCGGCGCATGACGGTTCCCACATAATGGGCCTGCGCCTTATCCAAAACAACGCCATTATCCATAGATAAATCTGCGTCAATATATACACGAACTGAATATTGCTTCTGTGACATAAAGAAAAAGCTCTCGAAAATGAATGTTAAGGCGGTATAACCTCAAATAGCACGTGATGTCATCTTGTCATTAAGGCAAATTATTCAGCAAATTAAAATATCAGGCGAAAAATGCAGAATTCAGAGAAATCACAAAAATCAGATTATAATGCACAAGATCGCATTATTGCAGACGCCAGCAAGAAAAACTGGGTGGACTTATATGCGCCTGTATTTGTCCAACCCTATTTCAAATTATCCCGCATCGACAGACCAATTGGAACGTGGTTGCTTTTGTTTCCCTGTTGGTGGTCAATTGCCCTAGCGACCCCGCAGGATACCTCCCCTGCTCCTATAATGTTCGTTCTATTTGCCATTGGCGCATTTGTTATGCGTGGCGCTGGCTGCACCTTAAATGACATTGCTGATCGAAACTACGACGATAAAGTTGAACGCACGAAGAAACGCCCCATACCCAGCGGCCAAGTCAGCTTACTCCAAGCATTTATGTGGCTGGGGTTTCAATGTTTGATCGGCTTACTGATCCTTCTGCAGTTTAACATTTTTGCAATTATTCTTGGAACCTTAAGTCTTGTACTTGTTGCGGTCTATCCATTTGCCAAACGGTTCACCTACTGGCCGCAGTTATTCTTGGGGTTAGCGTTTAATTATGGGGCTATTTTGGGCTGGGCTGCGGTCACTGGCGAATTATCAGTTGTTCCTATTCTCCTTTATGTGGGCGGCATATGCTGGACATTAGGTTATGACACCATTTACGCCCATCAAGATAAAGAAGATGATGCGCTTATCGGCGTCAAATCAACGGCCCTTAAATTTGCAGAGAAAACCAAATACTGGCTCAGCGGATTTTATCTCGTAACAGTTTCGACCCTGATACTGTCTGGGTTTTTAATGAACCTATCCGTTTTATTCTATGTGGTGATCGCAGGTGCTACCGCGCACCTCGTCTGGCAACTGCGGAACCTCGATATTAATGATGCCGATCGTTGTCTCATGTTATTTAAATCCAACAAAATATTTGGCGCACTGGTTTTACTCGCTATTCTAGCGGGCAAGTTCAACCTGCCGACTTAAGGAAGTTACGTATGTCTTACGCATCTTTGAGGGAATTTATGGACCTTCTTGAAAAAGAAGGAAAATTGATCCGTGTCACAGAACCTGTCTCTACAGATCTGGAGATGACAGAAATTCAGACACGCCTGCTTGCAGAAGATGGTCCAGCAGTTCTATTTGAAAACCCTGTTACAGAAACGGGCGAACCTGCAAAGATGCCTGTTTTGGTCAATTTATTCGGCACAGTTGACCGCGTTGCTATGGGGATGGGTCGTAAGCCCGAAGAACTCCGCGAAGTTGGCGAAACACTGGCATTTTTACGCCAGCCTGAACCCCCTGCCAGCATTCGCGAGGCAATGGGCATGTTGCCCGTTTTAAAAAGTGCCATGACCATGCGGCCTAAAACCGTAAGAAATGCCCCTTGCCAGGAAGTGGTCTTAACCGGGGATGACATAAATCTAGATGATTTGCCGATCCAAACCTGCTGGCCAGGTGAGCCGGCCCCGCTCATCACTTGGCCGCTTGTGGTCACCAAAGGCCCCGGTGACGATAAAACTGATGGGTTTAATCTCGGTATTTACCGAATGCAGAAACTTGGAAAAAACAAGACTCTTATGCGGTGGTTGAAGCATCGCGGCGGCGCCCAACACCATCAGCGCTGGGGCAAAGAAAAAGCAGAACCTCTTCCAGCAGCTGTGGTTATTGGTGCTGATCCTGGTACTATTTTGGCGGCAGTCACCCCCGTACCCGACACCTTATCTGAATATCAATTTGCGGGCCTTTTACGCGGCAAAAAAGTTGAACTTGTGGACTGCAAAACTGTTCCCTTGAAGGTTCCAGCTACAGCAGAAATCGTGTTGGAAGGCTACGTCTCCCTCGATGAATATGAGGACGAAGGACCGTACGGAGATCATACGGGGTACTATAATTCTGTAGAACAGTTTCCTGTCTTTACCATCACCGCCGTGACTATGCGGAAAAAACCAATATACCTCTCCACTTTCACTGGCCGCCCACCGGACGAGCCAAGTGTTCTCGGGGAAGCGTTAAACGAACTTTTCATACCGCTTATCCAACAACAGTTCCCGGAAATTGTCGATTTTTGGTTGCCACCAGAAGGGTGCAGTTACCGGATTGCTGTGATTTCCATGAAGAAAGCCTACCCCGGTCACGCAAAACGCGTGATGATGGGGGCATGGTCCTTCCTTCGCCAGTTCATGTACACAAAATTCCTGATTATTGTGGATGATGATATCAATGCAAGAGATTGGAAAGATGTCATGTGGGCTGTCTCCACACGCATGGACCCCGTACGCGATATCACGATGATCGAAGGCACCCCAATTGATTATTTGGATTTTGCTTCACCTGAATCTGGCCTTGGCGGTAAAGTCGCCCTTGATGCAACGAACAAGCTACCGCCTGAGACAAAACGCGAGTGGGGCGAAAAAATCAAAATGGATGAAGACGTTGTCTCCAAAGTAGATGATATGTGGGAAAAACTTGGCCTTCCCGGTAGCGGCAAAGACATTTGGAAATAATGCATCCATGAATTTTGTAACGGACCCGTTCTTCTACGCTGTCGCTATACCTGCTATTTTGATGATCGGAATATCTAAAGGGGGCTTTGCAGGTCTTGGTGTGCTCGGCGTTCCGTTGATCACACTTGCTGTGCCCGCTCTTCAAGCTGCCGCAATTATTCTGCCCATTTTATGCATAATGGATGTTTTCAGTTTAATTGCTTACCGCCGTCATGTGCATTGGAAGAATTACATCTGCCTTATTCCCGGCGCCCTTGCAGGTATCCTTTTTGGCACACTGATGTTTTCATCGTTAAATGATGACATGGTTCGCTCAATCGTTGGGGCCGTCGCCGTCATTTTCACCTTGAACTACTGGCTCAAGCCGAAAATGCCCAATGAGCGAACGGGACCTAGTTTTGTTAAGGGAAGTTTTTGGGGCACTCTTTCCGGCTTCACCAGCTTCATTGCCCACGCTGGCGGACCACCATTGCAGTTTTACATGCTGCCACAAAAGCTCGATAAAACCATATTTATGGGCACATTTGTTTGGTTTTTCTTTACAGTAAATTACGTCAAACTTATCCCGTATACATATTTAGGGCAATTTTCAGCAGAAAATCTCGGAACTTCACTCGTTTTAATTCCACTTGCGCCCCTTGGCGTATGGCTGGGGATTAAAGCTCATAAAATAATCCCAGAAGAAAAATTCTATCGCCTGACCTACATTCTTTTGTTTGTAACGGGCATAAAATTGCTAGGAGATGGTTTAAACGGGTATTTGAACATTTTCTGATTTCAATTTACCGCATCACTCCTTAGTTTAAGGGAATACACACTTCTAAAGCTTGTCAGGAAATCATGTCAGATCATAAAGCGAACGAGCAAAATTCTTTAAATATCCTAGAAGACCTTGTGAAAAAGGCTTTATCCAAAGGCGCAGAAGCCGTGGATGCTGTCCGTGTGCAAGGCACATCGACAAGTGTCTCTTTCCGGCTCGGCGAATTAGAAGAAGTCGAACGTTCAGAAGCGCATGATCTGGGGCTTCGCGTTCTTATCGGCAAAAAACAAGCTTTTGTCTCTTCAAACGACACTAAAGAGACTGTCCTTGATGAACTTGTGGACCGGGCACTCGCCATGGCACGCAACATGCCAGAGGACGAATACTGCGGCTTAGCTGACCCAGCACTCCTTGCAACTCATATTCCTGAACTGGACTTATATGACGCAACGGAGCGGAGCGCGGAAGAACTTGCAGAAAGCGCTCGTATCGCAGAAGAAGCAGCCCTTGCAGTTGACGGCATCACAAACTCCGAAGGATCAAGCGCCTCATTTGGGCATTCTTCCATCGCCCTTGCCACATCTGGCGGATTTCGCGGAACCTATTCCGGATCGAACCATTCAGTCGGCATCTCCGTCATTGGCGGTGAAGGCACAAATATGGAGCGGGATTACGACTATGATAGCCGCCGCCATTTCGGCGATCTTCGAAGCCCTGCTGATATTGGCCGAGTTGCTGCGGAGCGTACAGTTAAAAACTTAAATCCACAGAAAATGCCAAGCGCCAATGTACCCG
Source organism: uncultured Alphaproteobacteria bacterium (assembly GCA_913062525.1). Classification (GTDB taxonomy): domain Bacteria; phylum Pseudomonadota; class Alphaproteobacteria; order Sneathiellales; family Sneathiellaceae; genus Sneathiella. The sequence goes on from CAJXWA010000075.1 coordinate 11,401, forward strand.
TGATCTACAGTAATCGGGTGTCGAGCAGCATAATTGGTCACTTTTCGGGGGCGATTTCAGGTGCTGCCGTGGCGCGGGGAACTAGCTTCCTAAAAGACAAAATGGATGCTCAAGTTTTTGGCTCCAACATCAATATTGTAGATGATCCACATAGAATTCGCGGCGCAGCATCAAAAGCCTTCGATGGCGAAGGTGTTAGAAATGGTCGCCTTAATCTCATCGAAGAGGGATCTCTCACAAGTTGGATCCTGAATAGTGCGTCGGCACGACAACTGGGCCTTGAAAGCAATGGCCGTGCGTCTCGCGGTACATCGTCCCCTCCGGGCTCGTCCACCACGAACCTGTACATGGAAGCCGGTGATTGCTCAGTTCAGGATTTGATAGAAGACATCAAATCCGGCCTATTTATCACGAGCCTAATTGGCTTTGGCGTCAATGGTGTTACAGGCGATTATAGCCGTGGGGCCTCTGGTTTCTGGATCGAAAATGGTGAAATTTCCTTCCCTGTTTCTGGACTGACTGTTGCGAGCAATTTGTCCGATATGTTTATGAATTTGACACCTGCCGATGATTTGGAATTCAAGTTTGGGACGAATGCTCCCACATTGCGCATTGAAGGAATGATGGTAGCAGGAACGTGACACACCGTTTTCGTAAAGAGCAAAATGAACTTGTAAGATCCGTTACTGAAGCTGGCAAAATTGCCCTCAAATTCTATCACGGCGAAGTTAAAAGCTGGGAAAAGAACCCCGGTGATCCAGTAAGTGAAGCGGATCTTGCTATCGACACATATTTGAAAGAAACACTGCTTGCAGCCCATCCGGATTACGGATGGCTTTCAGAAGAAACTGTCGATGATCCCTCCCGCCTGAAAAAGGAACGGGTTTGGATTGTTGATCCCATTGATGGCACGCGATCTTTCATTGCAGGAAAGCCCGAGTTCACTGTATCAGCTGCATTGGTTGAGAATGGTAAACCAGTGTGTGCGGCTCTTCTGAACCCCGTAACAGAAGAATTTTTCCAAGCCGTTATTGGAGAAGGCGCTACTTTGAACGGCAAAAAAATGATCTGTAGTGACAAAACTGATTTGGACGGTGCCCGATTGCTTGCAAGCCGAAAGGCTTTTGAATGGCATAACTGGTTAGAAGATGCCCCAAGCGCAAAATTCGACCACCTAAATTCCATTGCGTACAGAATGGCGGTAGTTGCCAGTCAAGATTACCACGCATCGCTATCGCTCTCGGCAAAGAGTGATTGGGATATCGCCGCTGCGGATCTGATTCTGTCAGAAGCTGGCGGACTTTCCACCACGTCTCGGAACGAAGCCCTGATCTACAACCAAAAAGATCCTGTGCACGAGACCGTCATTTCAAGCGGGGCAGCGCTGCATCCTGTTTTAATGGATTTGTTGAAAGACTTTGAGCCAAAGAAATAAACCCTATTTCTTCGGCATGGGCCCCAGCAGTAATTGTGGGTCTAACCGTTCTTTAAACCAGTTTAATCGCCAGTCCAGATGTGGGCCACTTGCCCTGCCGGTTGCGCCAATTTCACCGATCTTTGTTCCCTGCTTAACGAACGTTCCGACTTCTACAGATAGTTTTGACAAGTGGGAATAAACAGATACTAATCCGTGCCCGTGATCGATCATCACGGTCCCGCCAGTATAATAGAGGTCCTTCTCTGCCATATGGATGGTACCATCTGTTGATGCAACAATGGGCGTCCCAATGGGAGCCGCTACATCAAGTCCATAATGCGGTCTTTTCGGAATACCGTTCAAAACTCTCTGACTTCCAAACACACCACTAATTCTACCAATTGCAGGCCATTTCCAGCCCGATTGATACCAATTTTCATCTGTGTCCAAAGTTCTAATTTGAGCAATTTTTCCGTTTTCTTTTCGGATGCGTTTTAGGAATTTTGCGCTAGGGGTCACTTTCGACGCCGGCAATCCATTTACTTTTTCTGTCTTATACTGCCGCGTTTTCACCTGAATAGGATGGCTAATTCGAATATTAGTTTGCGTCTTTACTGTTAGCAGGGAGTTCACTTGATGATCACGGCCGAAGCCAATGACAAAACGACCGTCTTTTGAAACTCTGACCTGGCGGCCATCCAGCGCAACAGATGATCCGCTTTTAGTTTGCCCAAAGACAACACCTCCCTGCAAAAACGAGCCAGAGAGTTTTAATATGTCCGTATCAACCGCGTTGGCCCCTAGTGCCGGGAAGGCAATAAATAAAAAAACAAACGTTATTGTCCAGCGGGTCATAACAAAGTCCCCTGTTCAGATTTCGGTACCTTAGTTTTCTTTGCCGCTTTTTTAACCAGTGCTGACGGAGGCACACTGACATTTTCACCAATAGTTGCATTTGCGCTACCATCTTGGAATTGAACAGAAACCGACTGCCCATCAGACACTGATTTTACGTTTGAAATCACAACACCATCACTGTCTTTTACAATAGAGTATCCGCGAGCAAGAACCCGCTTAAACGATAGGCTTTCCATCATACGAGCTGTCGAATTCAATCGATCGTTTGATCGGTTTTTAATTACAGCAACCGCCCGGTCCATTCTCGATTGAAAATTCTGTAATCGCTCAGAGTTTTGGGTGAATCCCCGTTTCAAAAGATCCGGTCTTAGCTGGGCTGAGACGCTGGTAAAGCGTTGTCTTTTCAGCGCAACCGAGTTGCCAACAGCACTGTTTAGGCGGCTATCCAAATTATCAAGGTGCTGGATTTTATCAGCGATCATGGATTGCGGATCACGTAATCCCCGAGCAAGGCCGGTCAAACGATCCTTTTTCTCGCCAATAGATCGGGTCAATCCTCTTCGAACGCGCCGATCAAGATCTTCCACGTAATTGAGCAATTCAGATCGAACGGGGACAGCCATTTCAGCCGCAGCCGTTGGGGTTGGTGCCCGGCGATCTGACACATAGTCAATCAGTGTGGTATCTGTCTCATGTCCAACGGCGGAAATAAGCGGAATTTCACTTTCTGCTACTGCTCGAACAACTTCTTCTTCATTAAACGCCCAAAGATCTTCTAGGCTGCCCCCGCCCCGCGCAACGATAAGCAAATCAGGCCTTGGAACAGATCCGTCTTTTGGGATTTCATTAAACCCTCGAATGGCCGCCGCGATCTGCCCAGCGGCAACATCTCCTTGGACCAAAACCGGCCACAGAAGAACATGGGTGGGGAAACGATCCCGAAGTCGGTGCAAGATATCTCGAATCACTGCCCCCGTGGGTGAAGTCACGACACCAATCACTTGAGGCATGTAGGGAAGAGCTTTTTTTCGGTCGGTCGAGAACAATCCTTCAGCGGCGAGTTTTTTCTTCCGCTCTTCCAGCAGTGCCATCAAAGCGCCCACACCTGCAGGGGCCATACTTTCGATAACAATCTGATATTTTGAGCGGCCGGGGTAAGTTGTCAGCTTACCGGTGCAAACCACTTCCAGACCATCTTGCGGCTGAAAAGTCAGTTTTTGCGCCACACCGCGCCACATAATGCCGTCTAGGACTGCTTTTTCATCTTTCAACGCGAGATACACATGCCCGGAAGCCGCGCGCTTTAATCCAGAGATTTCTGCACGCAAGCGAACATGGCCGAACTGGTCTTCAACAGTACGCTTCAACGCGCCGCTTAGCTCGGTTACCGTAAACTCGTGAATATTCGATTTTTCAGGAAATTGAGAATCTGACACTTACAGCCTATAGATTATTTGTATCGTTCCATTGGTATGCTACAAACTTTACACCCACTGATGGGCACAACGAAACAGGAAAATAGTGCATCTTAAAATGAATGTATTAGTTATTGGCTCTG
>CAJXWA010000076.1 GCA_913062525.1 uncultured Alphaproteobacteria bacterium
CCTCGTCCCCCTTCATTACCGTCGGCTAAAGGTGTCTCAACAATGAGGCCAGCGTCAAGCAAACCTTGGGTAATTCCAGTCACCGCGGCACGGCTAAGATTAGTCAGGGATGCTAGCTCCACACGGCTTATTTTGGGGTGCCGTCTGATCGTATCTAAAACTATATATCGGCTACTTGTGGGTTTTTGTGCCAATTGCCTGCCCATGAATATTTCAGAATTTGTAAATTTAATTTATCCTGTGAAATTAAATTTACAAGAACTTTAATTTCTAAACTGCATTAGAAAACTAACAATAATTTATATAATATACTGATTTAAAACGAAATTTTTAATTTACTAAATATCTGACATATTTATAAAACACAATAAACGTTGACAGACAAACTTCCAAATTTCATATTTAATTCACATACAAAATTAAATATGAACTGGCTGCTTACTATTTTGGACAGCCTGACTAATCTGACTGGAAGGCACAGACAGTAATGACAACATTCGTAGCGACAAGCGAGCCAAAACTGATCTGGGAGGGCGGCGCTATTCTCGGAGAAGGCCCTGTATGGGTTGACCGAGAAAAAGCACTATACTGGGTGGATATCAAAAGCTCAGCCATTCATCGCCTTGATCCAAAAACAAACACACGAAATTCCTGGAAAACGGAAACACCAATTGGCGCACTTCACCCAGCCTCCAACGGAGAGTTTATTGGAGCTTTAAAAAACGGTATTCATAAGGTGAAACTGGACCCAGCCTCAGAAAACGCGATGCTTGATTTTCTCATCGATCCCGAGCCGGCCAAAAAAGATAATCGCTTTAACGATGCCAAAGTCGGCCCGGATGGTGCTCTGTGGGCCGGCACCATGGACGATTTGGAAACAGATCCTTCAGGCAGTTTGTACAGAATAACGAAAGACGGAGTGACGACAATTGATAGCGACTACGTCATAACCAATGGTCCCGCATTTAGCCCAAAGGGAAGAACCCTATATCATACAGACACGTTGAAACGCACAATATTTGCCTTTGATTTGGACAACTCTGGCAATGTTCGCAAGAAGCGCGTGTTTATAAATATTCCACCTGAGAACGGACACCCTGATGGTATGACCGTCGATACTGAAGGATGCCTGTGGGTCTGTCATTGGGGCGGATGGCGCATCACAAGATATTCATCCGATGGCGTTGAGCTGATGCATATAAAAATGCCAGTTGCCAACATTACAAGTTGTGTCTTTGGCGGAGACAATTATCAGACACTGTTTGCAACAACGGCTTCTAAAGGTTTAAGCAATGCCGAAAAAGAAGCTCAACCCCACGCAGGAGGCGTCTTCGCGATCGTTCTGAACATATCAGGCCCATCGACCCAATACTACAATGGAGGCTTTATTTAATGGATAAGCTTTTTACCCTAGAAAACATACTCGAAACTGTCCTGCCAGCAGACAGTGAAGATGCTTTGTTGATCGGAAGGCTTTGGCTTGAAGGAGTTCCTGATCCCGGTCCTCGCCTTGTTCGTGTTTGCACTGACGGCATTTATGATTTAAGCGAACTTTCTCCAACTTGCTCCGAGCTTATGAAGCTAAAAAATGTTGCAAAGCAAGTAAGAAAGTTTGGTAAGAAAAATCGCGTAGGTGAAACTCGATCCACTCTCTTGGAGACTCTTGTGGGCAACAAGCAACGTTTTATGTCTCCTGTTGACCTTCAGACTATTAAAGCATGTGGCGTTACGTTCGCTAAAAGTATGTTGGAGCGCGTAATTGAAGAGCGTGCGGGCGGCGATCCACAAAAGGCTGTCGATATTCGCATTTCTTTATCAGAAACAATTGGCCAGGATATCGGGCAAATCAAACCGGGATCAGAGGCTGCTGGGCAACTTAAAGCCGCCCTTCAGGAAAAGGGGTATTGGTCTCAATACCTGGAAGTTGGCATTGGTCCAGACGCAGAGGTTTTCACAAAGGCTCCTGTTTTATCATCTGTGGGTCTTGGCTCTGAAATTGGCATTCATCCGGGGTCAACCTGGAACAACCCAGAGCCTGAAGCGATCGTTATTGTGAACGGCGACGGCGAGATTGTTGGCGCAACTCTCGGTAACGACGTCAATCTTCGGGACTTTGAAGGACGTAGTGCACTTTTACTCGGTAAAGCCAAAGACAATAATGCCTCAGCCGCGATCGGACCGTTCATAAGATTGTTCGATGACAAGTTCACCCTTATGGACCTTGAACAAGAAGATATTCACTTATCCGTAAAAGGAGAAGATGGGTTCGAGCTTACAGATTTCAGTTCAATGAGTGAAATTAGCCGAAGCCCAAGTGAATTAGTCTCGCAAACTATCAATCGTAACCATCAATATCCGGATGGCCTTGCACTATATATGGGGACAATGTTCGCCCCAACAAAAGACCGTGGAGAGGCTGGTTCTGGCTTCACTCATAAACTTGGTGATCAAGTTATAATTTCTTCGAACCGGTTAGGTGCATTGATAAACAAGGTTACGCACAGTGATAAAGCCGCCAAGTGGGAATTTGGTATTTTTGAACTATACCGCAATCTGGCAGAACGCGGACTCCTGACAGGAAAAGGATAACAGAATGAATGGACAACACCTCATTGCAGGCAAATGGATTTCAGGAACATCATCCTTCAGATCCACTCCGGCACACGGCCCCTCTCATATTTTTTCAGTTGGCAACCCTGAGCTGATTGATCAAGCTGTACAGGCTGCTGAAGACGCTTTTTGGGAATTCAGTGCGCTGCCCAGATCAATACGCGCCGAACTGTTGAACAAAATCGCAGATGAAATTGACGCCCGCGGAGATGCTTTGACAGAAATAGCGACACAAGAATCCGGCCTTCCAGAAGCCCGTATTATTGGCGAACGCGGGCGGACTGTTGGTCAGCTTCGCATGTTTGCAAGTCATATCGAACAAGGAGAATACCTTGACTGTCGCCAAGACGAGGCTTTGCCTGATCGTGCGCCTATGGCTCGCCCTGAAATGCAACTGATGCAGCGCCCAATCGGCCCTGTCGCTGTATTTGGAGCGTCCAATTTTCCACTGGCTTTCTCAGTCGCAGGCGGTGACACAGCCTCTGCATTAGCGGCGGGCTGTCCGGTTGTCGTTAAAGGCCATTCTGCTCATCCGGGAACAAGTGAAATTGTCGCAGAAGCGATTTGCACCGCGCTCAAACAGATGAATTTACATCCAGGTATTTTTTCACTCGTTCAGGGTGGAAACGCGCGGGATGTCGGAACCTCACTCGTACAGCATCCGTTGATTAAGGCTGTTGGCTTCACAGGCTCATTGGCAGGTGGACGCGCGCTTTTCGATTTATGTGCATCACGACCTGAGCCCATCCCTTTCTTTGGTGAATTGGGATCAGTTAATCCCGTATTTCTTCTTCAGAAAGCAGCTTCAAACCGAGCGGCTGAGGTTGGTATTGGCTGGGCAAACTCGCTCACAATGGGCGCAGGTCAATTTTGTACTAATCCGGGCGTAATCCTGATGTTGGATAACGATGACGCGAGTGTCTTTACACAATCAGCTATCGACACACTTTCAACGATCGGATCACAGACCATGCTGACTGACGGCATATCCGATGCTTATCGCCGCGGTACTGAGCAAATACGATCCTTTGACAATATTGGAGAGATTTACGGGACAAGTTCCTCAAATCGGGAAGTAACGCCTAACCTATTTACGACAACTGGGGATACGTGGCTTTTAAACAAGGATTTGAACGAAGAAGTGTTTGGACCGCTTGGTATCATTGTGCGCGTTAGAGATTTTGATCAGATGATGGAAATTGCGCGTAATCTTGATGGACAACTGACGTGCACTTTACAAATTGACTCAGGGGATCATTCCGACGCACAAAAACTGTTACCCGTGCTGGAACGTAAAGCCGGTAGGATATTAGCAAATGGCTTCCCGACCGGAGTTGAAGTTTGCGACACAATGGTTCACGGCGGGCCATACCCGGCAAGTACTAATTTTGGCGCGACATCGGTAGGAACAATGGCAATTCGTCGTTTTTTACGCCCTGTTTGTTACCAGAACATACCGGCCTCTTTACGACATTCTGCACTTAACTAGACAGGGTCGAATTGGATCCATACGGTCCAACTTGCACCTTTTGGTAAAATACGCATGCCGCTCTCACCGGACGGCATGCCTTTTCCGCTCAAATTAAAAGCATCTGTAATATGTGAGACAGGTTCAACGCAGAAGAATTCTTCGCCTTTTGGCGCATATACGACCAACCGATCCAGATCATTGCTTGCAGAAAGCTTAAGAGACCTCTTCTCTTTTCGCCAATGTATCATTGCAGAACCACGCCATGGTTCAAACAAATGGTCACACATCAACGTATCGACATTCTTACCCGTTTTAAGATCCCATGCTTCAGGGGCCCTCATTCGTTCGATGGGAAGGCATTCTTCGTTATTCATCCATACATTTTCGACATCCGCAGTCAAAAACACCTCCCCGTGTTTTTGGAAATACGGATGCGATCCAAGCCCTACTGGCATAGGACCATCAGACATATTTCTGATTTTCAGCTCTTGCCGCAAAGAATTCCCCTTCAGCGTAAAAATCTGATGGGCGACAAATGCAAACGGCCAACCGTCACCGGAATAGCACAACTCAAGAATGATCTTATTTTCGGTCTGGTGTACCACTTGCCAATTTGATTGCCAGCCAACGCCATGAATACTGTGAGGGTGCTCCCCAAAATTCAGTGGAACCGCATGACGCTGTCCTTGAAACACAAAAACACCATCTTTAATACGATTTGAATAAGGAACGAGGGGGAAGGACGACGCTTCAAGAGGATTTATAGTTTCAACATTATTTGCAGGCCTCAATATGTCGAAACCATCAGCCAATCTATAAGCGCATATGCAACCACCATCCGGGGTGATCTGTAATTCAGCCTCAGAAGTTTTGATTATTAGCAGATCACCCATATTGCACCATCCTCAATCAAGAGGTATTCTTCATCGGTTTTTTACCCAAAATGATCATTCCGAGAATGTCGTCATCGTTTACATCCTCAACACGTACAGTTCCGACCAATTTACCGTTTTTCATCACACTTATCCGGTCGCAAAGCTCCATCACATCATGAATATCATGGGAAATCAGGAAAATTCCCAATCCTTCGGCCTTCAATTTTTGAACAAGTTCAGCAACCATTTGTGTTTCTTGCGGCCCAAGAGCGGCTGTGGGCTCATCCATAATCAAAATTTTGGCGTTAAAATACACAGCCCGCGCAATCGCGACAGATTGTCTTTGTCCCCCTGACAATGTGGACACAGGCGCTGAGAATGTTTGAAAATTCGGGTTCAAGCGGCTCATGATTTTTCTGGTTTCAGCTTCCATCGCATCATCATCGACAAACCCGAAAGGTGTCAGCAATTCACGCCCAAGAAAAAGATTGCTGCCCGCATCGAGATTATCGGCAAGGGCCAAAGTCTGATAGATGGTTTCGATTTTGTAACCGCGAGCATCGCGGGGATTGTTAATCTCTACAAGCTCACCATTGATTAGAATTTCGCCGCCATCGGCTTTATAAGCCCCCGACAGCATTTTGATCAGCGTGGACTTTCCAGCGCCATTATGACCAAGCAAGCCAACGACTTCACCAGAATATAAATCGATCGAGACCTGATCGACAGCCTTATTGCCGCCAAATGCAATATGCATGTCACGCATTTCGACCAAAGGCGTTTGATTTTCCATATTAGATCTCCTCAAAGACCCGCACGGCGACGGTAGGCAATATCAACATAGACAGCGAGCACCAGAACCACGCCCACGACAATCGACTGTAACGGCGCATCAACACCAACCATGGCCATACCCGATTGTAATGATTGCATGATAAGGGCACCTAAAATTGCCCCGTGAATGGTCCCAAACCCACCAGACAAAGCACTGCCACCAATTACGGCAGCTGCGATAACCCGAAGTTCATCAAGGTTACCCAAATTATTATCTGCAGATCCCAAGCGCGCAGATGCTATAATCGCCGCTATCGCGGTTAAAGCCCCCATCAGAGCGAAAATCTTAACTGTCAGCATTCTAGTGTTTATACCCGACAACTCAGCGGCATCAGGATTTCCACCTGTTGCAAAAACATACCGTCCAAAACGGGTTCTTTTTGCCAAAAAAGTCATTATGATCGCAACAATCAACAGGATCACAACTGGTATAGCAATGCCATACACAAGCGCGCTGCCACCATCAGGTAGCTCAAGACCTTTATTTTCATATATTCTTTTTGCAGCGCGGGCCGGGATTGGATAAGCGTTCATAAATGCCGCATACCCAACAATCACAACCCCAATGATACCAGCAACAGTCAATTCTACCCAAAAAGGCTTCACCAAAAACCCATGGGCTAATTTTCTTTTGCGACTAAGGTATAACAGCCATAAAGCGGCAAGCGTCGCGAAGACACCTAAAGCCCAGCTCAAACTCTCTCCCAATGTTCCCTCGACGCCACCCCCAAGGAGTTTGAAAACAGGATCAAGCGGGGCAACTGTTTGGCCGCTCGTAACCCACCAAGCAGCCCCGCGCCAAACAAGAAACCCGCCGAGTGTTACTATGAAGGCCGGAACTGCCAAATATCCGATTACCCAACCTTGGAAACTTCCAATGATCGCCCCTAAAGTCACACCAAACAAACATGTAATTATCCAGATAGACCAATGACCGCCACCAACCAAATCAGGGAGAAAATACACTTGCAGTGCCCCCATCATCATGCCGACAAACCCAAGGAGCGAGCCGACCGAGAGGTCAATATTTCGGGTTACAATAACAAAGACCATTCCCGTTGCCATTACGGCGACCGAGGCAGTTTGTACTGACAAATTAAACAAATTTCGCGGGGTAATGAAACGTCCACCAGTAATTAGATCGAACATGACCCACAACGCAACAAGCGCTCCTATCATGCCTAATAACCGTCCATCGATCCCCAGAGAAGCAAAATAGTTTTGCTTATCTTTGGCCATTTCCTGTTCCTTCAGAACTTTACAATAGGCAACTGTAACACGGACCAGAAGGTTCGGGCCTGTTTGAACAAATTGCTAATATTTTGTTTTTGAAAGACGCGTTTATTTACAAACGTCTGCTGTTGCACCACCAGCACAAAGAGCTTTCTTAGTAATCCAGCCTGCGTCCAAAACCAATTTCAAATTTTTAGCAGTTACGGGTACTGGTTCAAGGAATTTTGCTGTCATTTTCGTGCCTGCTGGAGAAGTCCAGCTCGAAGAACCAGCCACTTCCATCAGTTTTTTACCATTCGCCAATGAGACAGCTATTTCGCCAGCAGCTTTACCCAGATCGCGGGCGTCTTTCCAAACAGAGACTGTCTGCGTGCCACGTGCAACGCGGTTCAGTGCGGCATGATCACCGTCTTGGCCTGATACAGGTAGGCCTTCCATACCTTGAGCGGTAAGTGCCGCAACAACGCCGCCAGCAGTGCCATCGTTAGATGCAATGACCGCATCAACTTTATTGTCTTGAGCCGTCAGGATTTGTTCCATATTACGCTGCGCATTTGCGGGCAGCCAGCCATCCGTATACGCTTCTGCAACAATTTTAATTTTGCCCGCATCTACAGCGGATTGAATAATTTCTTGCTGTCCGCCGCGTAAGAAATCTGCGTTTGGATCAGTTGGCGAACCTTTGATCATAACGTAATTACCTGCAGGTTGGGCTGCAAGAATAGCCCGCGCTTGCATTCGACCAACTTCAACATTGTCGAAAGTCAAATAGAATGCCCGTGGATCTTCAATTAGGCGATCATAACCAACAACCGGAATTCCTTCATCAGCGGCAGCACTTACAGCGGGCCCAATAGCCGCAGCATCTTGTGCCAAGATAATCAAAGCATTTGCACCCCGTGCGATTAGACTCTCAACATCCGAAAGTTGTTTTGCAGAAGAACTTTGTGCATCCGCAGAAATATACGTTGCGCCAGCAGCATCTAGTGCAGATTTAATCGCAGCCTCGTCTGTTTTCCAACGTTCTTCCTGAAAATTAGACCAGCTGACACCGACGATCAATTCACCAGCCATTGCTGTACTAGCCATAACGGTTACAAGCGCCGTCGCAGCTATTAGTTTAATGCCCTTCATGTCTCTCTCCCATTGAATTTGACACAGCTCTCCCTTTCTGTGTCTGACGTTCCAACTATCAGCCGTTTTAATTTATCTGTCAAATTAAATTAAACCTAATATAGCCAATATTCAGGTGAATTTTTAATTAATCCTGCTAGAATGCAATAAATTACTTGTTGTTCGGCGATATTTTTTTTGTTATTCAAAATAAATACTCTAAGCACTACAACATCTGCTTTCTCAAAAAAAGCGGAACCAATCAAGAAAGTCGGTCTGACATGATGAATACAAGTACAACTCCCAATTCACGTTATTCCGATTTAGAAGATAAAGGGATTTTCATCTCTGGCGGTGCAACCGGAATTGGCAGAGATCTTGTCATTTCATTTCGTCAGCAAGGCGCTCACGTACTTTTCGTTGACATAAATAAAAAAGCCGGCGTTTCTCTCTGTGATGAGTTATCAGATTTTAAAGATGGCTCACTCACCTTTATTGAAGCAGATGTCACTAAAGACGACCAATTAGAGGCCGCCATCAGGCAATCCGACGAAAAAGGAAGTGGGCTTTATTCGATTATAAATAATGCAGCCTATGACATGCGTTTCAAATTCGAAGACATTACTCCGGAAATCTTCATGTCCACAGTAAACGTCAACTTGCGGCATCAATTTAAAGCAGCTCAAGTCGGCTATGAATTAATGAAGACACGCAAAAATGGGTCCATTATTAATTTTGGATCTGTAGCTCCAAAGATGGGCACAAAAGACCTTGATGTATACGGTGCATGTAAAATGGGTGTTCACGGCCTCACTCGTTCCATGGCCCGGACAATGGGCCCGCAAAACATTCGCGTAAATACACTCGTACCCGGCTGTATTCTCACGCCAAGACAACTCGAACTCTGGATATCCCCAGAAGATGAGATAAATATTCGATCACTTCAATGCATTGACCGAAGATTAATTGGAAAAGATGTTGCAGAACTTGCGCTGTTTCTGGCATCAAGTGCCTCATCAGCCTGTACTGCGCAGGAATTTATCGTGGATGGAGGCATTACTTGAGCGGACCAGGCTCCTTTAAAAATCAAACTATGTCAAAAACCGGAAACCGCGCTGCCATATTGGAGTGCATTAGTACTGCTGGAAAAATTGCACGCGTAGACATTGCAAAAGTAACTGGGATTAATCCTGCAACAGTAACGGCGATGACAAGTGATCTCCTTGAAGAAGGTATTGTCGAAGCATTACCTGATGAAGAGAAACAAAACACAAAACGCGGTCGCCCTCAGGTTAAGCTTTGCCTCAACTCAAAAGCATTCATACTCGCCGGCGCAAAGATCTCAGAAGACGCCATAACTGTTGCCATTATCGATTTCGCGGGCAATCAGATTTCAGAATATGTTCGAGAGGGGAACAGCTTCTCCATCTCCAAAGAACAGCTTGCAGAAAACCTTAAAGAAGCAATCTCTGCGGCAATTGCAAATACAGATTTTTACCTTAGCGATATTTCAGCACTTGGCGTTGGGGTTCCAGGATATGTGGATATAGCGTCAGAATGCGTTCACTGGAGCCCTGCTATTTCTGATACCCCCACCAATTTCGTCAAAACTTTGAGATCAGTATTCGATTTTCCAGTCATGCTTGATAATGATGTCAACCTCGCTACGCTTGCCGAACAGCGCTTCGGGCTTGGCAAAGGGGTGTCTGACTTTCTAGTTGTGACAATTGAACATGGTGTTGGCATGGGGATAGTGCTCAACAACAATTTGTTTAGAGGAACTCGCGGGCTTGGCGGTGAATTTGGCCACACTAAGGTCCAATTAAACGGCGCCTTGTGCCGTTGCGGTCAAAGAGGATGTTTGGAGGCCTATGTCGCCGATTATGCATTATTGCGAGAAGCAGATACCGCGTTCAAATTCAAGACCTCACATGATCTGCCAACGGGTCAACGTCTTGCCGCTCTTTACCAGGAAGCAAAATCGGGTAATCAGGCCGCGCTTTCAATTTTTGAGCGAGCCGGCAGAATGCTTGGGATGGGACTCGCCAATCTTGTAAACATATTCGATCCCTCACTGATCATTTTCTCAGGTGAACGAATGCAATATGATTTTCTGTATGAAAAAGATGTTCTCGAAGAGCTTAGAAAAAACACCTTGGATATTGACCGCCCTCCCCCCGAAGTTCGCGTCCATAAATGGGGCGACTTGCTCTGGGCGAAAGGAGCTGCTGCGTGGGCAACCGAATATGTCATCCATCAGGTAGTTGCAAAAACAAATGCCTGTTAAATGGCTGTCGCTTTGTTTGATCTTTTGGTGTTCGATGACATCGGCAGGCCCAACCAATTATCCGGATGCACCAACAAATGCGGACTACAAGAAAGTTTCACCGATACAGGCAAAACTAGGGCAATTATTATTTTTTGATCCGATCCTCAGCGGCAATAAGAATATCGCTTGCGCAACCTGCCATCATCCAAAATTCGGCACATCAGATGGTGTTTCTCTTACAATTGGTGAAGGGGGAAAAGGTTTAGGTCCAGATCGACGTTATGTTTTTGGGGACAATGCCCCGGAACAGCGTATTGGCAGACACGCCCCCAATTTGTTTAATCTTGGTGCCTCTGAATTTCGCACGTTGTTTCATGATGGTCGTTTGGAAATTGAGGGCACACGAGTTTCCGGCTTTCGCACCCCTCTTGAAGACGATATGGTCAATAATTTTGACGGCGTTCTCTCTGCACAAGCCATGTTTCCGGTCTTATCGGGAGATGAAATGGCTGGGCATTATAGCGAAAATGAAATTGCTAAAACTGTTCGTATTGGAATACTAACTGGACCGAATGGAGCGTGGAAGAAACTTACCAACCGTATCGCCAAAATACCGGAGTACAGAGACTTATTCAGACAGGCATATAATATTACTGCTCCAAATCGACCAATTGTATTTACAGATATAGCAAATGCAATTTCAGATTTCGTCGCAACTGAATTCAGAAGTGATAGCAGTCCGTGGGATCATTTTTTGCGAGGTAAAATTACCTTACCTGATGCTGCGATGAGAGGGGCCGAACTATTTTACGGCAAAGCAAAGTGCGCATCGTGTCATTCCGGCAAATTTCAGACTGACCATAATTTTCACGCTATTAGTATGCCGCAGTTTGGGCCCGGGCGAAACGCCCGCTTTGAAGGACATCAACGTGACATTGGTCGGCAGCGTGTAACGGGCAAGGAAGAGGATGCTTACAAGTTCAAAACACCCAGTCTTCGAAATGTTGCTTTAAGTGCGCCTTACGGCCACACGGGTGCTTACCCAACATTAACAGGCATTGTTCGGCATCATCTGGACCCGAGCCGTTCCTTTACAGCGTATGACTTCAATCTGGCCAGCCTTCCAATATTTGGCGAAAAGAACCCTGATGATTTTCAGATTATGAAAAATGAGCGCGACAGAGCCGAAATTTTAGCTGCGAATACGCTAGAAAAACAGACTTTAACAGAGATAGAAATCAACGACCTCGTAAAATTTTTGCACTCATTGACTGACAAGACCTTCATAAATGGTCGCCTCGGAATTCCTATAACTGTGCCAAGTGGTTTGCCTGTTGATTAAAATTTCAGCGATGTGACTGCCAGCTTATTCTGTAGCTTTTCAATCTTCAGATGCTGATTGGCTGTAACCTCGACCCAATCACTTGGGGCATCCGCCGGCCAATTAATTCGCAGCCAAACTTTCTCGTTGTCCCCAAGACCGAAGTGGTGGAAACCTGCTTGACCACTGGCATGACCGCCGCCCACGGTAATTTCTCTGTGCCAAACACGAGATCCTGCCTTTAGTTCAATCCATGCACCAATTGCGTTACGATTGGTCCCATCTTGCAAAATCTTCAGGGATAAAAACGCTCCTGCATTCTTAGATATGTTTTCCAATATTTCAATATTAGCCCGCCGGTTCAGAGCCACGATATCAAGTAACCCATCTAAGTTAAGGTCAACAACAGCCGCGCCTCGTCCCCGAAATAAGCTCGCAACGCCCGCTTCAACGCCACGTTCTTTGAATTGTCCATTTGGCTGGGCCATCAAAAGATTGTTTGGATCTGACATTGCCGCGTCAGGCATTTGATCAACATTGCCTTTTGTAATAAAAAGATCGTCAAGGCCGTCATTATCTACATCCCCAAACTCAGCATGCCAGCCGGTTGAAGGGCGTCCATCCCCACCAACATAGGGCCTGTGCGCTGTCACACCAATTTCAAATCGTGCATTCTCGAAAGTTGGCGATTTTCCTGGTTTCAAAAATTGAAGTTTTTGATCGCCCATACTGGTCAGGTAGATCTCCGCGAAGCCATCTCCTGTAATGTCCCGACTGGCAATTCCCATTCCCCAAATACTGTGCTTATTCCACCCTTCAGCCTTGGTATACAATTCAGGTTCATCACCCATTTTCCAAAGTTGCTCAGCCCCGCCGCGAACATAATAATGTCTGTCGTTTGAAACACGCAAATCTTGCCGGCCTGTCCGGCCCCAGTCACTAAATAGCATCGATAAACTACAAAAACCGGGACTTAAAGGAATTGGGATGTCATATGCTGCGTTCTTTGGACGGTATAGATAGTTATTTTCGCAAGTACCAAAAGGCGCATCTTTATGATCACGGTCAACGTAATTTCCAACCGCAAAAGTTGGCAACACCTGCCCGTCTTCCCAAGTTGCAGAAAAAGCGGTACTCCACAGACCGTCGTCTTGGTATCCAAATGAAGCATTCGCAGCCGAGAAATGGCAATCGGGACCGCCTTTTAAAATCTTGTTTTCACCAACTTTTAACAAAAAGAGATCTATCCAACCGTCATTATCGATATCCAGCGCATAAGCACCAACAGTTGCAACTTCATTAGATTTATTTTGCACTCGAAACGAAAGTGTACTGTCCGCAGAAGGCGTTGTATTTATAAGCAATTTATCATTGGTACTGCCGCCAGATAGATATATTTCGGGATATCCATCCTTGTTGCAGTCAAAGACAGCAACGCCGCCACCAACGAAATGTTCCCATCCACCTGAATAGGTATGGTTTATCTTCAATTCTTCAGCACGATCGTGAAATTTCGGGGATCCTGCCATAACACTTTCTGAGAAAATGTAAGTGGAGATCATGAGCGTCCAGAACAAAAATTTACACTTTAAAAAAATGACTGACATTTCGGATCCAACTATAGATCAAGTAAATTCACTTGTTAATCAAACACCTTTGCAGATTTCCTAACAATAAGTTCACTATCCAGAATGGTCAATTCATCAATTGGCTCACCTGGATTAGACAGCAAAGCGACGAGTTTCTCCATTGCAACAATCCCTATTTCCCGGCGAGGTTGATGTATTGTTGTTAGCGGCGGATAATAACTCTCAGATAATTCAATATCATCAAAACCAACAACAGAAATTTCTTCTGGTACGGAGAAACCAGCTTCGCGCGCAGCGCTTATCACGCCAATTGCCATTTCATCATTGGCACAAAAAATTGCAGTTGGTATGTTTTCTGTATGGATAATCTCTTTAAAGGCCTTTTTACCTGAATTAATTGAAAAATCTCCAAAAAATATTTTGTCTTGATCTTGAGGGATACCCGCTTTTTCAAGAGCCTGAAAAAAACCTGAACGACGATCCTCAGTCAGAACATTGTTTTTGGGCCCCCCGACATGAACGATATTCTTGTGCCCCATTTCAATTAGATGCCCCGTCGCCTTGTCCGCAGCATCTACGTTATCGATGATAATTGTTGGGAAATTTGATCCGGGTATGCGTTCACATAATACGACCATCGGCGGCAAATTATTCATATAATTAGCGTTCGCCTCTGCCCCTTCAGGAACAGGAATATGCCCATTTAGAAGCAAAATTCCATCCGCCAAATTGCTTTTAATATAACTCGCATAAATATGCTCACGCGACGGATCATTATTTGTGTTCCCAATTAATACATTGTAACCCTCTCGGGTCGCGACACTTTCAATTCCGGACAAAATTTCACTAAAAAAAGGGTTACTGATGTCTGGAACAAGGGCAACAACCAAACCTGTACGATCCAATCGTAGATTTCTTGCCATAACATTTTCCGTATAACCTGTTTCAGCAACGGCAGCTCTCACCCGTTCACGGGTTTTCTCTGACACAACATTAGGTTTGTGAAGCGCACGACTAACTGTTGCGTTTGAGACGCCGGCCAAACGCGCAACATCATCAATCGTAATGTTTCTCTTTTTCATTTGATTTTGTTCTTTTCCCCAACTCAAGTTTCTTTAGATGTACATTCTTTATGGGAAAGAAGCCTCTTATCAAAGACACAAAAAAGAAATTGCATCCTATTTCACTCCAGTCAAGAATTCTGCATGTTCACACAATTGACAAAACAAGTATTTTCTTATTGAAGTATTCGACTTAGATCAAGAGACCGGCCAAGCTCGAGTACTTCGTGGGCCAACGAAGTTTCAAATGACTACAGAGCCTTCCAAACGGCTCCTTCATTGCTTGATGCGACAGCTGCTTCAATAAATTTCAAACCATCCAGTCCATCATACACTGTGGGAACCAGATTTTCTGTTTCAAACATAATCATATCCGCAATATCTGAGTATAAATTTGCAAACCCCTCGAGATATCCTTCCGGGTGCCCTGGAGGAATGCGCGTACCAGCTTCTGCAACAGGGAAATTCCCCGGGCCACCACGGGTAATACACCTTGGTTGTTCCCCGAACGGCGAGAAAAGCAAATAGTTGGGATCTTCTTGAGACCATTCCAAACCTGCTTTTTCACCGTAAACTCGTATTTTTAGAGAGTTTTCATTACCTGGCGCCACTTGACTAGACCAGAGCATACCCCGTGCACCATTGCCATATCGCAACATGATTTGAGCGTTATCGTCCAAAGCACGTCCTTCCACAAAGGTCGTAAGCTCAGCACAAAGTTCAGTCACCTTTAACCCCGTAATAAAATTTGCGAGATTATACGCGTGAGTTCCAATATCACCTATGCAGCCACCAGCTCCTGACTGTTTAGGGTCA
>CAJXWA010000077.1 GCA_913062525.1 uncultured Alphaproteobacteria bacterium
GATGATGATGGACAGATTATTGAGGCTCACTCAATTTCTGCAGGACTTGATTACCCGGGCATTGGCCCAGAACATGCGTGGCTCAGCGATATGGGCCGGGTCAATTATGTAAGTGCTACCGATCAAGAAGCGCTCGATGCGTTTCAGCTTTGCTGCGAGTTGGAAGGAATTATTCCGGCGCTTGAATCTAGTCATGCTCTTGCCTATTTGAAGACATTGGCGCCTGATTTACCAAGCGATCATGTCATTGTTGTCAACCTCTCTGGCCGGGGAGATAAAGATATTTTCACAGTGGCCGACGCACTGGGAGTGGAAATTTAATGGAAACCCGTATTGATCGCCGCTTTGCAGCCCTCAAAAAAGAAGGGCGCGCTGCCTTCATCAGTTTTATCATGGCCGGCGACCCCGATCACGACACTGCCCTAGAAATCATTAAAGGTCTGCCCGGTGCCGGTGCCGATATCATTGAAATAGGCATGCCGTTTACCGACCCAATGGCGGATGGCCCTGCCATTCAACAAGCCGGTTTGCGGGCATTGGCGTCTGGAACAACCCTAAAATCAACACTGAAGATGATCAGATCCTTCCGTGAAGGCAATGACGAGACACCAATTGTAATGATGGGTTATTACAACCCTATTTATAGCTATGGTGTGGACACCTTCCTAAAAGACGCCAAAGAAGCAGGCGTTGATGGATTGATCGTCGTTGATCTCCCATCCGAAGAAGATAACGAGCTGTGCCTGCCCGCGCAGGCAGCTGGCATCAACTTCATCCGCCTTGCCACTCCAACAACCGATGATAAACGGCTGCCCGCTGTGCTTAAAAACAGCTCAGGCTTTTTATATTACGTCTCAATTGCCGGAACAACCGGCGCAGCGGCACCAAAACCAAGCGACGTTGCAATTGCATTGAAACGCATTAAAGCGGCAACTGATTTACCGGTTGCTGTGGGATTTGGCATTCGGACAGGTAAGCAATCCGCTGAAATTGCAAAAATTGCCGATGGTGCAGTTGTCGGAACCGCTTTAGTTGAGCGTATTGCATCTGCAAAAACCAACGAGGAAGCCGTCAGTTCAGTACTTGAGCTGGCTTCAGAACTCTCTGCCGGTGTGCAGAGTGTTTCTAAATAATTACAGGAACGCATAATGAATTGGCTGACCAATAAAGTTCTTCCTAAGATCCGGAAACTGGCAACTGCAAAAGACACACCGGATAACCTTTGGGTAAAATGTCCAGAATGCGGCGAAATGCTGTTTCATAACGATCTGGCAGCAAACACCAACGTTTGTAACCATTGTGAACATCACATGCGAATTGGCCCGGTCCAACGGTTCCGTGCCCTGTTCGACGATGCTAAATACGATGTAATTGAGCTTCCGGACGTTCAAATCGATCCGCTTAAATTTCGCGATTCAAAGAAATATATGGATCGTCTGAAGGACGCGCGCGGCAAAACTGGTGATAAAGATGCCATGATTGTTGCTCACGGAAAGCTATCTGGTAATGCGGCTGTGGTCGGTGTCCAGAATTTCAACTTCATGGGTGGATCCCTTGGTATGGCTGTCGGGGAGGCTATTATTGCCGCCGCCAAACTAGCAATCTTGCAAAAAGCACCGCTTATTTTGTTCACCGCTGCCGGCGGCGCACGGATGCAAGAAGGCATCTTGTCCTTAATGCAGATGCCCCGGACAACGGTCGCGATCCAACGCTTGAAAGAAGCGCGGCTGCCTTTCATCGTGGTTCTTACAGACCCCACTACTGGCGGCGTTACGGCCTCATACGCCATGTTGGGTGATGTTCAGATTTCAGAACCCGGTGCCTTGATTTGTTTCGCAGGCCCCCGCGTGATCGAAGAAACCATTCGGGAAAAACTACCTGAAGGCTTCCAGCGCGCAGAATTCCTTCTGGATAAAGGCATGTTGGACATGGTTGTTCATCGCCGCGATATGAAAGAGACTTTGGCTCGCCTTGTGGATCTGATTTCCAACAAATTGGAAAGCAAACGCAATATAGCTGAAGTTGTAGAGGTTGCGGCAGAAACACCAGAGGCCACCATCGATGAGGCGCCAACCCCATCAGATAAAGACTAAGGGTCTTATTGTGCCGGACCGCAATAGTGATGCCATATTGAAGCGCCTCTTGGCGCTTCATCCCAAAATCATTGATCTATCACTGGATCGAATGGTGGATATCCTCAAAAACCTGGGTGATCCTGAGAAGCGGTTGCCCCCTGTTATCCATGTTGCTGGCACAAACGGTAAAGGCTCCCTAATCGCCTATTTACGCGCGATTTTGGAGGCAGCGGGTTACCGCGTTCACACCTATACATCTCCTCATTTGGTCCGGTTTGCAGAACGTATTGTTCTTGCGGGTGAAACCATATCGGAAAATGCGTTATCGGACCTATTGTTGGAGTGTGAGCAGATTAACGGATCTGTCCCCATAACATATTTTGAAATCACAACAGCTGCTGCATTTAAAGCGTTCGCAGATACACCTGCCGATATTCTGCTGCTTGAAACCGGCCTGGGCGGCAGGTTGGATGCAACAAACGTTGTGGATAACCCCGCCGTTGTGGCGCTTACCCCTATTTCTCAAGATCACGCGCAGTTTTTGGGAACTGACGTCATTGGAATAGCTGGCGAGAAAGCCGGTATTATGAAAGCAGGCGCGCCTGTTGTCATCGGCCCCCAAAGCAAGCCAGTAAAAGCCGCTCTTGCAGCTCATGCCGCCCAAAAGAACGCAATTCCCTCGTTTGAAGGAGATAATTGGCGTGTTTTGTCTCAAACTGATGATAAATGGGAATATGAAGGCGCTCATTTGAGCGGAACTTATTCTTCTCCAGCGCTTCATGGCCCCCATCAAACAGCAAATGCGGCAACCGCTGTAGCTGTTCTTGAAAAATTGGACGGTTTCACGATCACTAAGGATCATGTGGAAACCGGAATGATTTCTGTTGAATGGCCAGCAAGGATGCAACGTTTAACCCAAGGAAATCTCATAAACCGCCTCCCTGACACGGTAGAAGTCTGGCTCGACGGCGGACATAACGAGGCTGCGGGAGAGAAGATCGCGGAGTGTTTTAAAGGGTGGGAAGCCGCAGATAACCTGCCAACTTACCTGATATCTGGCATGCTAAACACCAAAGATCAGTTGTCCTATTACCGGCATTTACAAAGCATCACGCAAAAAGCGGTCATGGTGCCCATTGAAGGGGAAGCGGCAGCAACCTCAGCGCCTGAACTTGCCGCCATAGGACTGGCTGCCGGCATGGACTGTACCGCCGCTGTCTCAGTGGAGGAAGCGGTTGATATGCTGATCCCTCACTTGATGAAGCAGCCATGCCGCCTACTAATTTCAGGTAGTCTTTATCTTGCTGGAAACATCCTCAGGCATAACGCTTAACCGTTCGGTTAGGGAGCTAGACGGTATCCGCCAGTTTCTGTCACCAAAATGGCCGCAGCAGACGGGTCTGCTTCGATTTTCTGGCGCAAACGATAAATATGTGTCTCCAAAGTATGGGTCGTGACGCCCGCGTTATATCCCCACACCTCATTTAACAAAATATCCCGTGAGACGACTTTTTGTCCAGCCCGGTACAGATATTTCAATATGGAGGTTTCTTTTTCCGTCAGGCGGATTTTGTCTTCATTCTCTTCGTTCAACAGTATTTTTTTCGACGGCTGGAAACTATAAGGGCCAATGGCGAAAATGGCATCTTCACTTTGTTCATGTTGACGTAATTGGGCACGAATGCGGGCCAATAGCACACCAATGCGGAATGGTTTTGAGACATAGTCGTTCGCACCAGATTCAAGCCCGAGGATCTGATCACTGTCGCTGTCTTGGGCAGTTAGCATAATAACTGGCGCGCGGGAGCCATTCCGCCTTAGGATTTTGCAAGCTTCCCGGCCATCCATATCAGGCAGGCCCACATCCAATAAGATCAAATCAAAATGGTTGGCTTTAACCTTTTCAAGTCCTTCAGAGGCATTGCAGGCTTGATGTGTTTCAAATTCTTCATGCAAATCCAGTTGTTCTGCAAGGGTTTGGCGAAGATTATCATCATCATCAACCAAAAGAATTTTTTTAACACCTGACATGGCAGTCTCCTTGTTATTTTGTGTCTTCACCCATAAATGGAGAAGACGGTGTTCACAATATCCGTTTCCAACAGATTAAACTTCTTTTACTGCATTCAAGTCCAGATAGCAGTAGCCTCCATCACTTTCACGCAGAAGTGACAGGCCACACTTTCTTGCACACGAAAATGTGATTAAGTTTACACCAACAATAACTATAGTGCGGCAAAGGAATTAAAACAGTTCTAATAGATCAATTGTTTTCTAATTGGTAATTCATGCCGCAACTGCTAAAACCATATAAAAAACGCGGGTAATCGGTAACTCTTCATGACGAATAAAATGAATATATCTCCACCAAAAAATTTGCTGCGCAACGTTGATCGTGCCTCTGCCGATTTACGCCGTGGCCTTTGCGTTGTGGTTAAAGACGACATAACAGCCCATTTGGTTCTCTCAACCGAGATGGCGTTTGACGCAGAACTAGAACTCGTCACAGCCCTAGCAGGAGCCGAAGCGCATCTGGCGCTCACATCCCATCGAGCCAATGTTTTACACATAAAACCCACGGGCGATCCCTCCATACTACTCAAAATCGAAAGCTGGATGGATGCGGCACTGATGAGGGCCTTGGCAGATGCCACCCATGATCTTGATTTACCGTTTAGAGGGCCCTTCACTCGCATTAAAGGGCATGTGGCTAAAACAGTAGATGCCGCAATCAAACTTGCCAAACTGTCGCGCCTGCTGCCGTCGGTTCTCATCTGTGAAATTGAGTTAGGTCGTGCAGAAATAATTGCAAAAGAAAATGACTTGCTCAGTGTCACTGCAAGCGAAATTTTCAACTACGATGATATTGCTGCGAGCGAGCTACGCCCTGTTGCCTCCGCCAAGGTTCCTTTGCAGGCGACCGAAAATGCGCGTATTCAAGCGTTCCGTCCAATGGATGGCGGGATCGAACATCTCGCAATTCTCATCGGCGATCCAAACCGCCACGATGCAGTCCTGACCAGATTGCATTCTGAATGTTTTACCGGTGATCTGCTCGGATCTCTTAAATGCGACTGCGGCGAACAACTGCGCGGCTCCATAAAGGCCATTTCAGAAGAAGGTGGCGGTGTTCTGCTATATCTTGCCCAGGAAGGCCGCGGCATTGGCCTTATTAACAAGCTCCGCGCCTATAAACTACAAAGTGACGGCTTTGATACTATTGACGCCAATGAACGCCTTGGTTTTGATGCTGACGAACGGGTTTTTCGCCCTGCCGCTGAAATGCTGCGTCATTTAGGCTTTAGTAAAATACGTCTAATGACCAATAATCCTGAAAAAGTTGACGGGTTGGAGCGCTGCGGAATTGATGTAGCCGAACGGGTTACTCATAAGTTCCCATCCAACACTCACAATGAGTTATATTTGGCGACAAAACGGAAAAAAAGCGGGCATTACCTTTAAAAATCATCCAAATATTGATGACCTAATGTTTCCCTGTTGATAGGCAAAATTTTCCGGTTTTCTATAGTCAACTCTCGCTGATTGGCAAAGGTTCGCTGATTTTATTGAGTTTTTCTTGGCACGGTCTTTGCTTTTATAAACGGCAAGGAGAAATACCATGTCAGTTAGCGCAGTATCCAGCAATCAATATGCATACCTTGACCAACAGGTTGAAGGCGGCGGGAATTACACCTATTCCCCAGCGCAATCGACGGGAACCTCCACTGGTGACGCGGCAACTACAGATCCGATTTCTTTCTTTGGTGAGGATGGTTTTGGATTCGACGATTTTATTGACATCATTAATCCGTTCCAACATATCCCCGTAATTTCCAATATATACCGGGAAATCACTGGAGACGAACTTAGTCCAGGTTCACGGCTCATTGGCGGCGGCTTATTTGGCGGCGGGATCGGTCTTGCAGCCTCCGTTATCAACACAGCGGTTGAAGCGGAAACCGGTAATGATATCGGCGGTCATGTCATTGCTATGTTTTCAAGTGATGACGCCCCAGACGGAACCGAGACTATCCAACTGGCAAAAGACAGGGCGCAAACAGCAACACCCGCAGTCCTAACTGAAGCTGTGACGACAAGCCCTCTAACCGCTCAGCAAGCATCCCTTTCTAGCGCTGCGACAGAGCCTGCTAAAACAAACGCTATGCCGCTCGCCATGGGATTACAGTGGAAGGGTAAGGCGCCCGACTTACAGCAAAATATCGAGCAAGCACGAACACTTCACGAAAATAATTTGACGCCAGATCAATTGTCTAAAGTTCTAAATAGCTTCAAGATCGGGGCGCCCGCTACTCCGGCTGCTGCACAAATTTTACCAAAACAAATCAGTGACTTAGGAACTGTGCAAAAAGCAACTTCAAGCTACGAAAAACAAGCGGCGGCTACTCCCGGCACTCAAGTTAGTCATACCGAAAACTACAGCTATCTTGATCAAATGATTTAAGTCGGCGTATTCGTTTTCTTTTTAGAAATGAAGTGTTTGGATAGTTTCAATTGCGTAAACACCATCCCAGCAAGGATCAAAATCAACCCCGAATATGTTTGCACTGACGGTATTTCATTGACGAACACATACCCCCAAATTACCCCAAGTGCTGGATTAAGATAATTATTAAGGGCGACAAATGTGGCCCCCACTCGCATGATCACAAAAAACAACAAAAGCGTTGCAATTGCGGTTGGAAAAATACCTAGAACCACTAAAGCTGCCAATGAAATTGGTGTTGGATCCATAGTCCACGGTTGTTCAACCACCAGGGCCATGGGTACAGAGATCAAACTGGCCGTAATCAACACACCGGCTGCACGGGCCCGTGGCTCCATTTTAGGCATGGATCTGGCCATGAAACTGGCGATCACATAACCACCACCACCGAGAATAATAGCAAACTGACCCTGAACACTATCACCCATACTTAAAATTGCATCTGGTCCGATGAGAATAATAATTCCAGCAAAACCCACGAGAACTCCCAAAGTTCTGTCTGGGGTCAGTTTTTCATCACTGGTAAAAAAGTGCCCAAGAACAAAACTGATAAGGGGCAATGAACCGATCAGAATAGAGGCAATGGAACTATCTACTGTCAGCTCTGCCCAGCTAATCAAGGAAAATGGAATAACATTTCCAATAAGACCAATGCCGAAAAAGAAGAGCCAACTTCTCCCATCTCTTGGTAAATCGATACCTTTTACTTTCATAAAGATATACAAAATGAGAGCACCGATCAGCAAGCGCCCGGCAGCGACACTTAACGGTGAAATAGTCTCTACGGCGATTTTGATAAACAAAAAACTTGAACTCCACATCAAGGAGAGCGCGAGCAATGCTAGAAAATCGACTGTTTGAGGTTTATTTGACATATGGGGACTTTAACTGAAATGATAGGTTTCGGTAATTCAGGAATACACCAGTTACATGCACATTCAAGTTAAACCTGACACGGGTCACCAAGGCACCCTTCATTTCCTCGGAAATGCATATCCATGCGCCCTTGGAAAATCAGGCGTGACAGCCACAAAACGCGAAGGCGATCATGCATCTCCCATCGGCGTTTTTGATCTACGAGCGGTTTATTACAGGGCCGACAAGCTCGCCAAACCAGCATGTGTCCTACCTTGCCAGGAAATAACAGCACAAGACGGTTGGTGTGATGACCCTCAAACTCTGGAGTATAACCAGAGGATCGTTCTGCCTTTTTCAAAAAGCCATGAAGTTCTTTGGAGAGACGACGATTTGTATGATCTGGTAGTCATATTAGGCCATAACGACAATCCACCGGTTCCCGGCGCGGGAAGCTGTATTTTTATGCATGTTGCAAAAAGCGACTTTGACGGAACCGAAGGCTGCGTTGCCCTAAACAAACCAGATCTTCTCGAGCTTTTATCAAATGTGAGCGCCGACACACAAATCAAGATTCTTCCTTTAAAAACAATCTAAATACAGGTAAAGGTTGAAAATCTAATATCTCACTAGTTGAAGACCGCTTGCGCCGTTTTTTACTGGCGATTTACTTAACACTCAATCACGGTTCTCCCATGACGACGCAAAGTCCCAGTGAACAGAATATGTTCCTAACCACACCGCTTGGCGCATTATTTGCCAAAACGGCACTCCCCATTATTTTCGTCATGCTCACCAATGGTTTGTATACGGTCGTTGATGGCTGGTTCATCGGTCGCTTCGTCGGTCCAGAAGCTTTTTCTGCCGTTACCATGGTTTTCCCACTTTTCATGATGCTAATTGCTCTTGGAACGCTTGTATCTTCTGGGTTTTCCAGTGTTCTGGCTAGGGCGCTCGGGGCTGGAAAATGGGAATTTGGCGAAGAACTTATGGTGAGTGCCGTTTGCCTGTCTGCTGTGGTTTGCATGATCTTGGTGGCGCTTTTTGCAGTGTATGGCTTTGATGTTGTTGCGCTGATCGCTAATGGCTCAGAACCCCTTGCAGAAATGGGCTACGAGTATCTTTATATCACTTATAATTACTCTGCTCTTTTCTTTATGGCGGCGCTTCTGTCGGACAGCTTGCGCAGCCAGGGGAAAGTCATCTTCATGACTCTCGTAACCTTGCTTGCCAATATCCTCAACATGATCTTCAATTATATATTGATCGTGAAGTTGGATTTTGGTGTTGCTGGGTCTGCATATGGAACCGCAATGGCCCAAACCGGCGCTGTTCTTGCGGTTTTGATCTATCAATATACCAAGCCTGGAGTGCTTCGTTTTCGGTTTAAATCCTTGGGGCATTTATGCCTCAACTGGCGAGAGTTTCTAACTCTTGGTGCGCCTATCAGCCTCACATACATTGGTGTATCCCTAGCAACAGCCAGCACAATTTACCAATTGCAAAATTGGAATTCAGACAATTATGCCGTCAGTGTCGCGGCTTATGGGATTATTACCCGCATTATGACTTTCGGCTACATGCCGCTGCTTGGCATGACGTTGGCGCAACAGTCTATCGTGGGAAATAATTTTGGTGCAAAGAAATGGCAACGGACTTATAGCAGTTTGAAAATAACCACCTGTATTGCCGCCATTTACTGCCTAACACTACAAGCTGCATTTCTACTCGCGCCCGGCCAAATTGCCAGTATTTTTGTAGATAACCCGGAAGTCATTGCAGAAACTGTACGAATTTTGCCAATTACCGCAATGTTGTATTTTTTATTCGGCCCGCTAATGATGTTTCCAAGCTTTTTTCAAGCCATTGGCGACGCTGGACGCGCCTCCCTTTTGGGGTTGACCAAAATCTACCTCATCACCATTCCCATGATACTGATCCTACCCACACTTATGGGAGAGGTGGGAATTTGGTATGCCGGGCCGTTCACCGAGGTCACAGCGCTTATTCTAACCATTGTCATCTTATCGCTGGTTATTCGTAGATATAGCAGTCTTAAAGGCTTCCTGGAAGCGCGCTAAGGGCGCGAGACGGGTTCACACTATCCTCTAGCACCAAACACGCCGGTTCCCACTCGAACGAGGCTTGCACCGAACTGCACGGCGATTTCATAATCGCTGCTCATACCCATGGAGAGCTTACTCAATCCATTGCGCTTTGCTATTTTACCAAGCAAAGCAAAAAATGGGGCTGGCTGTTCCTCTGCGGGCGGTATGCACATTAAACCTTGCACATCGAGGCCATAAACATCCCGGCATTCAGCAATGAACGCGTCCGCATCAGCAATATCGATACCGGCTTTCTGGTCTTCGGCACCAATATTGATTTGAATATAGACAGGTAGGTTCCTACCCGATTTTTTCATTTCATCTGCAAGGGCTCGTGCGATCTTTGGCCGGTCAACAGTTTGAATGACATCAAACAAAGCAACTGCATCCTTGGCCTTATTGCTTTGAAGGGGTCCGATCAAATGAAGTTCGGTACCGTCATACTTTTCTTTGAGTTCAGGCCATTTGCCTTGAGCCTCCTGAACGCGGTTTTCGCCGTACACCCGGTGACCAGCCTTTAGCGCCGCTTCAACACGGTCAATTGGCTGCTGCTTTGACACAGCAATTAACGTCACGGTATCTGGGTCTTCACCCCATTTTTTCGCGCGTTTGGTAATTCGTGCCTGTATCTCTGTCAGGTTGGCTGATACATCACTCATAATGATCTCTTTCACAGGGATTGAAATGGTGCTTTAGCTGATAGCATCCTTTGGCTTCAAAAAAAACCTTTTGAAGTCTCTGTTTTTCAAATGCTATGACTGTGTAATGAAATTCCCAACCGCTTTTTATTTCACTGATGAGACCCGTGGATCAGATCTACTGCAGCAGTCTCACATATTGCCGCAAGATACAGGCATCATATATCGACACTATAACTTTGCCGGGCGGATCAGCTTAGCTGCGCGCCTATCGAAGAGTTGCCGAAAAAGGCAAATTCCGCTGTTCGTTGCCAAAACACCGGGTCTTGCCGCTGCTATTGACGCGGCAGGATGCCACCTTCCCGAAAATTTCATCCCCATGATCCCGGCTATTCGCCGTCGCTTCCCGCAACTTTATGTCAGCGCCGCCTGTCATAGCGAGATCGCGGTTAAAGCCGCCGTTCAAGCAGGTGCGGATCTCATATTTCTATCGTCAATTTTCCCAACGAAAAGCCATCCCGGTGAAAAATACTTGGGCTTATTAACGGGGGCAAGGTTGGCCCGCTCAACCGTCTTGCCAGTCTTTGCCCTTGGCGGCATATCACCTCAACGGTTAAATGCAATATCTGCTGCAGGGTTTGCAGGTTTTGGTGCCATTAGATACTTTGAAAGCTGACCCCTATTTCGGTAAATAGCCAAATCGCTTCATCTGAACATGATTGAAACGGACTATTTTATCCACCTGTTCGGTTGTCAGTTTTTGCCGCCATTGACCCGTTTTTCCAGATCTAAAAAAAGATGTACTGTGCTGAGACTTTTCAGTAAATCCATCTCTTTTCTCCATTGACTTCAAAGCTTTAAATGAAGATTGGCGAACAGCTTGGATAACGTTCTTTTTGTCAACTGTCGCACCCAAAAACCGTAAAATATTGGTCAAACTTTGCGCCGGGGCTTCGTGTAAATCTTCGTAGCGGACGGTCCATATGGGAAAGGCAGCATTTGCACTGGACCAGCTTTGAACATTATTGGCCCAAGAGCTAAATATCTGCCGAACCACTGTCTCATTAGGGGCCGTACTGCCATTAGGGCTATTCACAAAATCAACGGCTTTATCCATAGACAAACCAAAATGATCTGCAACAGATACGGCCGTATCAAGCGGGTTTCTAACAATATAGATAGCGCCTTCTGTCACCTTTGGCGTGATCAGGGGGTAACCTTGATAATCCGACAGCAAGTTATGAGTTTTTGTGAAAGTGATAGAAGCGCTTTTAGATGCAATGAAGGCGTGAGCCTTTGGCGTCAGCGCCATAATCTCAGCATCGGTGCAAGCGTCAATGTCCCTTTCAGTAACTGCTCGATATGAACTTTTACTGGATCCGCCATAAGTGGATAAATCCAATGAATTCAAATCACGCTTATGGCTATCGCTTGAAAAATAATTGTTCAATAACATCCGAACCCATGTATTGCCAGATTTCGGGTAGGAAGCGAGCCAGACTATTTTTCCCATGATTATACCTCTACAAGTCCTTCAAGTAGCCGAACTCTTGCATCTTGTCGTGATGAACATCGACAATCTGGCGAACTTGATCAGCTGTTAGGACATCCTTCCACATACCGGCTTTGCCAGTTCGGAAAAATCGTTCAGCTTTATTGGAAGCCTCCAGAAACCCGTCAGCTTTTTCTTGATTTTGTAAAACTTTGAAAGAAGACCGCTTAATGGCTGTTGTAAGTGCTTTTTTGGAAGGCTTAAGACCTAGAAACTTGGCAACCGCAGCAAAGGTGATCGCGGGTTTTGCCAGCATATCTTCGTATCGAACTCTATGAATATAGGTCGGATTGAATTTTTGCCAGCTATTAGTATGTGCTGACCATGATCCATATACTTGCGATAGCTTGTATTCATCTTCAAGGGTATTTGCTTCAGGGTTATTCATAAACTCAATGGCTTCATTCATGGAAAAGTCATAGTGATGCTTCAAGCTGATCACCACATCCAAGGGGTTCCGAATGATATGGATGGCTCCGGCAGTCACTTCTGCTGTTATAAAAGGAGTTTCCCAAGCTTTACCAAGCCAGTTATGAGTTTTTACAAAAACAGATTGAGGGCGCGATTTTGCCATAATTTCTTGCGCTTTTCGTGTGAGCTCCATGATCTGCTCAGAACTTAAACCATCAAGAGGACCACCGGCTGCCTGCTCATACCAAAATTTTTGACTGTCACCATAGGCAAATTGGGCCAACTCATTGATATGGGTTGATTTCGCATCTTTCCGAATAAGGTTTTGCAAAAATGCCCGCATCCATGTGTTGCCCGATTTTGGATAGGATGCCAACCAGATAATACCGCCCATTTACTCAATTCCCCGCGCCACAATTGTCCAAATCTTACAAGAAGTCCCCTACTCTCTCAAGACTTCAAGCGAAATTGCACAAAAAAAGGGGCGGGCCAAAGCCCACCCCTTCCCGATTAGATCGGTCTCTTCTTCAAATTAGAAGGAGAGTGAAGTACCTACGAAGAAGATTGTTGCGTCTTCGCCTTCAGAACCAGTCGCATCATCGTCGCCGTCCCAGTATTGAACACCACCGAAAGCAGTTACGCCAGGGCCGAGAATATATTGGCCGCCGACTACGAATGCGTCATAGCCACCGTCTGCAGCACCGTCAAGCTCAACACCAGCATACTGGATGCCAACTTTCCAAGGACCTTGGCCGTAGTTTACGCCAATGTTGTAATCGTGACGTTCACGATCTTCAGTTCCACTGTCGTTGTCTGTGTATTTGTACGCAGCACCGATGTTGAAACCAGCTACACCAAGACCAAGACCAACTGCGAATTCGTCAGTATCTTCGTTGATGTCTGTAACTGTTGCAGTCGCAGTTGTTGCTGCGCCCGTTACTGTCGTAGGTGTTGCACCAACGATTGGAGCCGTAATCACAACTGTCTGCACGCCATTCACAGTAGTAGTTGTGATCGTACCAGCACCAGCACCAGCACCACCATCAGTGACAGTAGTTACTTGTGTTGTTGTGTGAGTGAATGTATCAGCACCAGATGTGCGTGTGATCAAATCATAGCCCGCAGATGCTTTAACACTAATGCCTGAGAATTTACCAATGTAGTTCACGCCGATTGAGTACGCTTCGTCTGCGGCACCTTCATCTTGGATTGGTGAGTATGGTGAAGCTGTACCAGTTTCTTCATCTCCATCCGGTGTATAAGAAGCGCCCAGTTGGAAACCGCTAAAACGAGGTGTGAAGTATGTAATTTTGTCAGCATCGCTAACTTCTGTTGCAGAAGTTGCAGGCGTACCAAAACCAGACGCATTAGCGTTAGAATCGTTCAAAGTCCAACCGATGACCGGTGATGGTGAAGCATAATGCATCAGGTATGAAGCAGCATTCTCTGAACCGAGATTAACTCGACCGAATGCGCCTTCAACGAAAATAAACGTTTCGTCAATCTGATCTGTACTTTGGCGTGCTTCAAGCTGAATATTTACGCCAAATTTCAGTCCGTTATCAAGAACTGTTGATCCCGTGAAATGCACTTCACCTTCATAGCGAACATCTGTTGGAAGTTGATCTGTATCTGTATCATAGTCAGCAACTACGAAAGATGTCTGCATGTAACCGCCGACATTCAATTTGATTTTTTCAGCAGCAGAAGCAGAGCCCGCTGTAAGTGCACTTGCAGCTACTAAAGCTGTTGTGCCCAGAATTACTTTTTTCATTAGTGTCTCCCCTCTGCTTGCGAAGAAGCTAGAGAAATAGATTTAAAAAACGACGCAAGGCTCAATGGCCCTGTTAGCCAGACTGAGTAAAAAACCTTATTGGGCTGTGGGTCAAGTATTACACCGGGGGGCTTTTCCCAAATTTGAGAAAACTGTGTTTAAAAAGTCACAAACTATCGAGTGAGGCCAGTTATCAAGACACTCCAATAACTTAACTAATTTTCTATAGAGAGTACGTTCTGGAAGAGGTCATCATATATTTTGTGTTTTTGCCTAAGAAAAACCGTTATTTCGCTGCATAAATCGTCTTTCTTATATTGTTCCTGATGGCAAGCTGCTTTAGACTGCCTACAGAAACAGGGGTAGCTTTTTTGCTGACACTGTAAATTGAACATAACCGGATTTTGCAAGGAATCGCCACAATGTTGTTGCGTCGCTTTAATGTCAGTAGTTTCATCGGCCTTATGGCCCTAGCGTCACTCGCGGCATGTAGCAGTGATTTGGCCACCGATTCCAACTTTCCAGAAACAAGCCGAGGCCAAGTGTACCAGGACGGCGTTCCAGACAAGCAAGAAACCTTGTTCGGTGACGGTGGTTTACTTGGTAACGATAAATCCCTGAAGGATAACCAAGGCGGAAGTGGTATTGGCGTGAACGGGTACCTATGGCGCGCGTCTCTTGATACATTGTCATTTATGCCGCTCAGTTCTGCTGATCCTTTTGGCGGCGTTATTATTACTGACTGGTATACACCCGCGGAATCTCCCGGTGAGCGCTTTAAAGTAACAGTGTATATTCTGGATAGACGCCTTCGTGCCGACGGGATTCGAGTGTCAGCGTTTAAACAGAACTTGGACACGACTAACAATTGGATCCCTGTCGAACTAACACCAAAAACCGTTACAAACCTGGAAAATGCGATCTTGCGCCGAGCCAGGGAATTACGAATTGCGCGCGACGGCGGAAACTAAAGTCCCGTTACGTGTCCTGCAAAGACTAAGACGCCAGCACCAATGTAACTTACACAATCGACTTGGATCTTTTGGATAAGCGACAGCATGTTTAAACGATCATTATTGTAGATTTAAAAAACGGACCCCAAAACACATGTCCCGCTATAACGCAAAAGAAGTTGAAGCCAAGTGGCAAGCCACGTGGGAAGACAGGCAAACCTTTGTTGCTGAAACAGA
>CAJXWA010000078.1 GCA_913062525.1 uncultured Alphaproteobacteria bacterium
CAAGGCCCATTATTTGGGTCCAATAGATATCTCGTTGGTGGCGTATTAGAACTTCTTTAATTTGATTGGGGAGGAGGCCGGAACGGTATTCGGTTAGTTTATTTTCCAAACATTTGTGAACCGCATCCCATAGGGGGTGCTGGTGTTGTCTGGATACATTGGCATCCGTCTGGAAATCATCGTTGTAGCGGATTTTTTGAGCTATGTGGACGAACACATCACCTATGGAGTCTTCCATATCCTTGAAGGAACGGATATTCCATTTATCCTTTAGCTCTTTTTTGGCAGCGCGTAGCTCCACACGCCACACATTGATACCTTTATCGTTAGGATCAAGCCCCCAGACCTTAAACCAATACTTCTTGCCCTGATCCAAGGCCGCTTTTCTTTTATCATATACGATAACTTGGCGACCGGGCATTTTGCCGATTGTTACGGACTCTTTTCGACCACCGCGGAAAATGTAAGTTCCGTCATTGTTTCCTGTATCATTGGCAGCATCTTCAAATTTTATATACGGCGAAATTTTAGATCTATGATGCACAACAAATTGCTGCTCGTTTATTTCAAAAACGCCGGGGATCAAAAAATCCATCGCAAAATCAATGCGGCGAATGCTTTCTTGCCCAAACATGCATCCCATATCCCGCAACCGCTGAAATATGCGCTCTTTAATTTCCCAATAGGGATAAGACACCAAAGAAGCCGCATACACCTTGACCCCAATATTCCATTCACTGGGATTAGCGTTTTTCTTGAAGCTCCATAACTCCCCCAGTGGGCCCGTGCTAAATGTATATGCATAACCACCAGACATGCCCGATTTCCCCACATGCCCTTTCACCTTCCCGGGTCCTATTTCTGTAAGCTGATCTTCTTGAAGCTTGGCTGCTTCATCTTTTACTGTTTCCAGCTGATCAATTACGTCTTGTGGTAATGCTCCTTGAAAAGCAATCTCGATTGTATCAAATCCCGCATATATATTCTTTATGGTCATTGTTACTCCTATCTACGCCCAAGAAATTCTAGAGGGGGGTGTTACGAGGACCCCCTTTTTTAGTTTTCGGACGTCATATATGATTGTGAAAGAGATGTGCGCTCCGCGCCGGGACCGCTTAGGTTTTGGGGTCGCGAAGTTTTCCCAATCAAATTATGTGAGCCCCAGAGGGAATGGGACGCTGCAAAAACAGCGCCCCGGCCTCTCGGCCCCAAAAAGCCTCACGGTGCGGTCAAGCCCGCAAGGCCAAAACTGATTTAAAGGGAAACGGCTTGCGAGGTACTGGACACAATCCGGGCTTCAACCCACGCAATGAGGTCACGGCGGCGGTAGCGGATGGAACGAGCGGAGATTTTCGCGAAATCCGGTCCCCCGCCCCTCACCCGCCAATTCTGCAATGCACGGACAGAGTAACCAAGGAAATTGGCTGCCCGCTTTTCATCAATCATGCTGTCGTAATATTCGGCGGACCGCTCTTCAATAAGTGTCTGTGTCATGTCGATATCCCTTTAACGTTGTTTATGTCGATAAGGGGATTGTCTGCGATCTGACTGACTATTAATAACGCTATAAAAAGAGAGGGTATTTATAGTTTATAGCGGCGCGTTTTTCTTCGTATCGAAGAGCAGGCTGATATGTTTCTGTATTGCCTTATCTCCCAAACCTTTTTCTTCATCCTTCTGAACGGGATATTGAGCAAGAACACGATTTCGTATCAAGGTATAACAGTGAGTTTTCGGTTTACTAAAATCTATCTCACCAGCATCCGCAAGACCGTGGAAAATTGCAACAATCTGACCTTTTCGGCTTGGACGCCCAGCGGATCGCATCTCTTCTTGCTCAACTGTTGGTGAAGATAGCTGATCTACTAACACTTCTTTTCGTACGATACGTATCGCCTCCATTTTGAGGCTACTAGATTTCAGATTATTACCGGATGAGTAAAGATATCTATCCCATAAATCATTCGGAACGCGTTGAGGGATATC
Source organism: uncultured Alphaproteobacteria bacterium (assembly GCA_913062525.1). Classification (GTDB taxonomy): domain Bacteria; phylum Pseudomonadota; class Alphaproteobacteria; order Sneathiellales; family Sneathiellaceae; genus Sneathiella. Next base: position 1,987 of record CAJXWA010000078.1, read on the forward strand.
ATCCGCATGACGTGGCACAGAAAATCCAAAAGCAATCAGTGCTCCCTTAGTTACGTTACGAAGGACATCTTCCTTTAACTTCCGCTCCAATTCTTCGAAGAGTTTACGTTTCGAGAAATCAGGCTTCACGACATCTTTCAGGACATCGAAACCTTCCAGTCCTTTTTCGGCGTTGCCCTGTATGCGATCGAGAATATCGGCCAGACCAACTTTGTTTCTATTTTCGTTCAACATGCCTACGGTATCCTTGTCGCCAAACCGAGTATGCGCTTCGACAAGATACACGCCCTTATTCCAGTTATCCCAACTCATTACGCAACCACCATCCCAAACGCAGCAAAAAGGCAAAATCAAATCTATCTTTTCGTAACGAAGAAATAAACCCTTACGAGAAGGGCAAGGAAAATGTTCAGCGAAAAACTGTTAGAGAATAATCTGGTTCGTTCTGTAACAGAAACTTCTAGAATGAACTAGTTTGCGATACTGGATTTTTCCATTACGTACCATTAGAGACGAAACTAGGTAACATATCGATACGAAGAGATGTTTGATAAATAAAACACGCTGTATTTCCACGATACATTACGAACGGTAATTACCTTTTCACAACGTAATATGTCTCGATACGATAAAACTGCCAGATCATGCACAAGATCCGTGCTTTCATTAACCCATTAGGTTGGCTTAAGAGCGTAATGTAGTCGACCAATGATGATCACCCATGCTTCCGCTATGTGCCATAAGCTATCGATGTTACGTTGAAGGTTTGTCAGAAAACGAGATTTCAATACCCGTTTGGCGTTCACATCTTGAAACTTTCAGAGTATCGCTCTCAGAATTACTCATGTACACTGCACCGACCGGTTGAATAACCGGGGCAATCTGGTTGCGGCGGTGAAGGTCTGAGAAAATGCCAAAATGTATCTACCAAGGCTTCCCCTGCCAAAATCCTGACTATTCAGATTTTGACAGAACCGCGAAGAATGAACTAAAAACCCCGACCTCGGCGAGCGATATCGTCAACGATAGTTGGTTTTGTAGTACTGTTCCGACGGATAAAAACTTCCAGATTGGCGATCTGACAACGTCAAAATTCTTGAGACCGATGCGCGGTAAGATTGGCATCTACCATTTGTGGAGCGAATACGATCATTGTGACGACCACGAAACCCATACAATGCAATGCGAATACGTTGGTAAGGGCCCTCCAGACATCAGAGTTGCCGACCACATCAAAAACAAATGGATGAGCGGCGTGATGCTGTATGTGAGCTTTCACGAGTGTAAAAACAGACTCGCCAAATACTACGAGCAATTATTCTTGGATACGTACCAATTCAAACTGAACACCAATGAGAATAATGGTACGAAGATTTTATACGCTGTTTGGGACAATGAACGTTTCTCACTTGGCACGCATATGAACGAAATCAGCAGCTACAGCAAGATGGACAGTCCAGATGATTGGTGAATTTTTGAATGCTAGGTGCCATCGCCGGAGACATGATCAGTTGTATTAAGCTGATGGCGGTTTTGGGTCTGAATCAGACTAAATTTCGTACCATTATGATAATCCGGATATTAATAGTAAGCGGACAACAAAATGGAATAGCTATTTAATTAATCAATACCTAACATATGTTTCCAAGCTTCTTCGATCATCAATCGCTCTACATACGCCAAACTATCATAATTTACTGTTTCAGATGCTTACCTATAGCTTACCTAAAAAATTTACGCGCTAATCGAGAACAAGAATAAATACAAATTAAATATTAATATCAAAGACTTATATGGTGGGCGCTGCGGGGTTCGAACCCACGACCCGCTGATTAAGAGCCAGCCGCTCGACCAACTGAGCTAAGCGCCCTTAGCTGCATTAAAGACCGTACATATCATTATTTTCTAAACCAAACCAGCGCGGACCATTATGCAGATTTTTGGCGGAGGTGGTGTTGGATTTCATTTAGGTAATCTTCGACTGAAATTGCAAGTTCGGAGGTAACCTCCAGGTCACGATCTTCGAACACGTCGCTATCGGGATGTGTTTTTTGCCAGTCTGCGATTTTGGCATCTCGTTCAATAATCAGTTTCTTTATGATCGGTTTATATAAACGGATGATCCCTGTTAGCCATATGTTCACAGGCCATGATGGTGGAACTAGGTCAATTTCAAAGTTGTCCAAAAAACGGAAAACATCTTCTGCCTTGTACCAATTTTCTGCGGTGACCCATCGGTTGGTGGTGAATAGGCTCGTTGGGAAGCCTTTATTATCCATAGAAATGGCGATCAAATGACAAATTTGATCTTCGCGCTCCGACATATAATCTTGGTCAGACTGCTGACGAATGGGTTTCGAGCTGCTATCCATGCCTTCTGAGCGTAGGAAAGTGTGGAAATGGCCGTGCTCGCCTTCCCGGTGGGCATGGTAATAATATTGACTGTGGGTTGCAGCATCGTAGATATCCCCTGGCGGGTAATGATCCATCTCATAAAAAGTATCGGAACTTTTCAAGATTTCACCGATGATATTATCGCTAGATTTGGCAAGTACACGATAACATTCTAATACCTGATGCCCGGCCTCGACCATCGCTTCCAACTCGTCTCGTGAGAGAGTGTTCCAATCCAGCATATTTTAGCGCCCCGTTATTCAAAATACTGCCGCGCGAAGCAATTAAGCACCGCGCGGCTTGTGATTAAGATGATCCTCACCCATAAAAGCATGGATCTGTAATTCAATCCAGCTTTGGAAATTAGCTGGCTTTACAAGGGTTCTTGGCTGCACATGGATTGCAAGGATTTTTGGCGGCACATGGATTGCACGCATTTTTAGCTGCACATGGGTTGCAAGCGTTTTTCTTTTTCGCCGCACATGGATTACATGGGTTGCAAGCATTTGCCTTTTTCGCTGCACATGGATTGCAGGCGGCAGCCACGACAACCTGTCCATCTCTTTGTTCAGCTTGCACTGCTGGAACTGCGGCAATCGCCGCAGCTGACAATGCTGTTAAACCAAAAGCAGTTGCGGTAAGTGATTTTTTAAACATGATATTTTCCCTAGTTGTGATTATTCGTATTATGGGGCAGTTGTGAAAGAGTTTGGCTATGCCCTGTTAGCTGCCAACTCTATGGAAAACCGTTATTTACGGTTCTCGTCAGGCAAAAGCATCAAATGATCCTGATCTTCTGCAACGGCTTCGTGACAATCAGAACAAAAGACCATCGCTGCCGAATTTTTTCCATTAGTTCGGCCAAATACCGAACCGTCTGGCATTACCATTGTGTAACGCCAATCTCCGGTCGCTGTCGCAAAACCGGGCTTCATTTTCTCCATGAGAAACATTGGGCCCGCTGCTGTTTGTCCTTTGCCATTTACAGAAAAACTGTCTTTGGCAACAACAGAGCCCACAGGCATTGTCCCAAGGTCTTCGTATTTTTGATATCGGGCTTGGCCAATGTCATTCACCCAATTGTTCACATACCGATTTCCGTGAGTTCCAGCCTGATAAGGGCTAGTAGCCACATTTACCCAATTTGTATAATCAGCCATTTCAACGACACCTGATTTAGCGTACCCAGCAGCCATACTTGCTTTAAGACAATCGTATGCGGCGCTTGCTTCTACTGCCGTAAGTTCAGGGGCCTCACCTGCTGCACAAGGGTTGCAGGGATTACATGGATTGGACGCGGCACACGGGTTTTTGGCAGCACACGGATTACAAGCGTTCTTCGCGGCGCACGGGTTTTTAGCAGCGCACGGATTACAAGCGTTCTTCGCGGCGCATGGGTTTTTAGCAGCGCACGGATTACAAGCGTTCTTCGCTGCATGTAGGCGTGGCACAATGCATTCTGAAGAGGCTGAACCTGCGCTTGCAGCGCATGGATTACACGGATTCTTTGCTGCGCATGGACTACATGGATTTTTCTTAACGGCACATGGATTACATGTACTGGCGACCATTACCAATCCAGTGCGTGCGGACGTTGAAGCTGTTCTCGAAACAGCAGCTGGGTTAATTTTCTGAACCGATTGGGTTTGCACTTGTGGCTGGTTTGCCGCGACCGCACTTCCAACGGTTACAAAACCTGCCCCTAGCAATACTGGAATGATAGTTGTGTATTTGAGTTTCAGACGTAACGCACGCATATTAATGAACTCCTGCTAGTAAATTGTTTTCCGTTTGGGTTACTATTTCCTTAAAATTAATATGGCAGAGCCGGCCTGTACTCTCTAATAACGTTGCTTCACTTAATTGTGACGCTTTGTAAGGAGCCCCATTAATGAAAACAATCAACGTGCTCATAGGCTTTGTTTTAATTGCATTACAAACCACTGCCTTAAGCGCCACCGGGAATTCTACTAACGTAAAAATTCCCGAACTCATTCAAATTCCAGCTGGTGATTTTGTTACGGGCTCAGACAGAGCGGAAAGAGAATACGCCTATCAATTGGACGAGTTTTCTTATGGGCACGCCATTACACGGTCTCAGAAATGGTACGAGAGTGAAAAGCCTCTCCGTTCTGTTTTCGAAGTTGAATTTTCCATCACCCGCACCCCAATAACCAATTCCCAATATGCGCACTACGTTAAAGAGACTGGCATACCGGCTCCAATGGTTACAGAAACACTGTGGAGGAGCTATGGACTTATCCATCCCTATAGCCGGGTCCAAAAATTTATTTGGAAAAATGCAGTTCCGCCGGAAAGCAGGCACTCCCACCCTGTCGTCCTCATTTCTTATGAAGATGCGACTAATTATGCAAAATGGTTGAGTGACAAAACCAATAGAAGCTGGCAACTGCCGACGGAACAGCAATGGGAAAAAGCGGCTAGAGGCACGAAAGGCAACTACTTTCCATGGGGAAATATCTATTCAGCGTCCAACTTAAACAGCCACGACGCGGGACCTTTTGATACGATGCCCGTTGATCAATTTCCGTCAGGCCTAAGTCCATATGGGGTGACCGATTTATCAGGCCAAGTCTTTGAATGGACCCGGAAGCAAACCCAAAACGGGCGTGTCATTGTAAAAGGGGGTTCGTGGGATGATAAGGGGTGCGGTGTTTGCCGGGCGGCAGCTCGTCACAGCCGCCCAGCAACATTAAAACACATCTTAATCGGTTTTCGTTTAGTGATCGAAGGTGCCTCGTAGCATCAGCTATCAGAAACGATCAAACTGTAATCGGGCGTTGTGTTCAAAGGGCATGAGAACAAGTATTCACCGGGCTCTAACGTAACTTTATAATCCAATGTTGTTCCCAGATGCATACCACCACCAGAAACACTCGTTTTCGTGAGTTTATGAACTGGGTTGGCCCAGTTGTAATCTTTCTCGCGCAACCAAAACCCGAGCTCATAGGGGACATTTTCATTGCTCACGCGGAAAATATACTCTCCCGGCTTAAGTTTCATGACTTCTGATTTTTGAAGCCGTTCTGCGCCGGTTTTCTCGTTTATAGTCTCGCAATCAGCCTTTTTTGAAGACGTGAACCCATGATCTTTTTCAATATCCAAAAACTGACAAGGGACCTGAACCAGTTCAATAATTGTCGGTGCTGCCGTTGCTTGATAACTAAAAGTGCAGGCAGCGATTAGTCCGGCGGCTGCAATTCCTATTTTCCCTGTCGATGGCTTCATTTTGATCAGCATTATTCTCTCCAGTTTTGTCTATATTGGGGCTCTTGGCCCTAGTTCGTTAAATGAAAATACGGTCTTAATTTCACGCCAATCCAATTCCCTGGCAGGGCACATAAGATCCAAACCCATCCATGTAAACTGGTGGAGGCCACGCCGCTTACGAAGGCGCCTATATTGCAGCCATAAGCGAGCCTTGCGCCATATCCAAGCAACAACCCGCCTATTACAGCCGCCAAAAACGACCTCCAATGTGTTTTGTTATTTTTGCTGATCCGGCTTGCCAAAATTGAGGCAAGGGCGGCACCTGCCAAAATCCCCATATTCATTACAGAGGTAACATCGGACCAGATAGAATTTTTTAAGGCGTTCGCTTGAAAGCCATTTGCCCAAAAACTACTTGAAGATGGATCCCATCCGAGTAAAACGGCAACTTTTCCGGACCATAATGTAAATCCCCAAGTGACCGACCAAGGATGGCCCGCATTTACGAGTGTTGCCCAATTTAGCAGGGCAAGAGCCACCGCTCCCCACACCAATGGCCATGGGCCCCTAATTATCTTCTCAATTGAGAAAGAGGTCGTTGTTTGGCCATCGTTACCATGGCGCCGATAATTTAATTTTCTAAGAAGCACGAAAAGGAACGCAAATACGATCAACTGGGATATCACCACAGCAACCCATCCGAATTCATTCCCCAGCGAAATGGGTTTTATGCCCGGTAAAGACTGCCACCACCCTAAATCAAGACTGCCCCAAAACACCCCGATACAAAAACAAATCAGGACAACAAACATCCGCAAGTTTCCGCTACCAGCCGTATATAAAGTGCCCGACGCACAGGCGTTAGCAAGTTGCATTCCGATCCCAAAAATGGCTGCGCCGAACGCCATACCGACACCAACAGGAGCAATAGCACCGCCAACCGAACTTCCAAACGCAGTCTCATCTGCCAAAAAAGGCGCAAAAAATATAGTCGTCAGGGCGAGAAGGATAAGGTGACTTTGTGCGCCCGATGTATCTCCGCCGGTAAATAGATGACGGTATGCCGCACTGAAACCAAAGGACGCATGACATAGGGCAAGCCCTATGACCAAAGCAACGGCGAACATAACCGCCATTTTGCTGTCCGAAATTAGCAGCCCTCCCGCCAGAAGAAGGCTTCCTAAAAGTACCGGAGCAACTTTGCGATTTGAAAACAGTATCGCCTTGACGACATCGACGCCCATGATGAACTCCACATTGAATTATCGTTCAAATGTAGACGGAGACGTCTTCACATGCAGTTCAATTTGCCGCGAGGACCATTTAGGGTTTGGAGGTCGGGTCAATAGTGAGCTCAAAAGTGCCTCGCCAGAGACCATGTTTTCGTTTTTTTGCTTTATCTAATGAAGAAAGTAAAAAAGGGTGATCAGCAGTAGAGGGAATTGCCCAACCCGTGTAGACCATGCCTTGAGACAAATCATAGCCTCCAGCCAAACATCGTGCAGTCCGTTGTTTAGTGCCAGTATTTTCCATGTGTTTGCAATGAACGATTGTGCCTGCAGTTAAATCTTTCAAACCCGCGGCTGCTATCGCTCCGCAGTCATAATTTTTACCTGACTTATTTTGACAAATATGACCCGGATTTGGAGCTGCAATCCCGTACAGCCGAAAGTGCTGGCCCTTTATTTCTAATTGCTTAGCATCCAATACTGTGGCGTATCCAGTTGCCTCTTCCGCAAGTACAGGCATGGCAAAGAGCACAAAAAACAGTCCAACTAAGCTACGCCATATCATTGCTTTGTCTTCCTTGCTAAGGCCGCTAGCCCATCAAAATTGGTCAATACTGTTTACGTTGCATCTCAATATCTCGGTGAACATAGACGCTCATAATCAGACCAAAACTAATCAACAGGGTCAGCATTGATGTTCCCCCATAGGAGATAAGAGGTAACGGCACGCCCACCACAGGAACCAGCCCCATAACCATTGCGATATTGATAAATATATAAAGGAAGAAAACACCGGTTAATCCCAACGCCAGCAGCCGTCCAAAATGATTTTGGGACCTGAAAGCAATGGCATAGCCGTAGGCCATGAGAAGAATATACAGTGCAAAAAGGATCAAGCCACCCATCATGCCAAATTCTTCGGCAAGCATACTGAAGATAAAGTCTGTCCGCATTTCAGGCAGATAATTCAAATGACTTTGGGTCCCTTGCACGAAGCCCTTTCCAAAAATACCACCTGAGCCAAGTGCAATTTTTGACTGCATAATATGGTAGCCCGCGCCCAAAGGATCAGATTCAGGGTTAAGGAAAATCAAAATTCGTTTCTTTTGATACTCATGTAGGAATTGATAAGCGAAGAATCCCGACGGAATAGCGGTTCCAATGATCAATGCGAATTTCCACCATTGAACGCCGGCGACGAAAAAGACAATTCCTGCGCCTGCCACCAACAACAAAGCTGTCCCAAGATCGGGCTGCCGAAGAACCAATGCTGCGGGCAAGGCAACCATAACAAGCGGCGGAAGTAGCCATCGAATACGCCTGACATCCTCCAAGGAGACCCCATGGAAATATCGGGCAACGGCCATAACCAACGTGATTTTCATAATCTCGGAGGGTTGCACCTGAATGGGGCCAATTTCCACCCACCGACGGGCGCCCATGCCAATAACCCCCATCACTTCCACAGCGCCAAGCATTAACAGCGCGATTGCATATAACGGATAGGACAGTCGTAGCCAGATACGAATATCAGTTATTGCAACCACAATCATAATGCAAAGTCCCGCGCCAAAGCGGATCATTTGCCGCGAAGCCCAAGGCTCCAAGTTTCCATTTGCAGCCGAATATAACATCAGAAATCCCACTGATGCGGTAGCACAAATTAAGAGGATTAATCCCCAATTTAGATCCCAAATTTTCCGCGATAGTGAAATCGGTTTATCGGGCCCGCCGATCTCTCTAAGCATCGTCAGCCTCTTTCTCACGAGCAGGATCCAGTCGCAACACTTCTTCCAACAAATCCCGAGCAATTGGCGCGGCAACTTTTGATCCGCTGCCGCCGTGTTCTACGATCACAGAAACTGCATAGCGTGGATTATTAAAAGGAGCGTAGGCCACAAACAGCGCATGGTCGCGATACTCCCATGGTCGTTCATTGGATTTCAAAACACGGCTCAAGCGTTCTTTTTTCGAAATTCGGCGGACTTGGGCAGTGCCTGATTTGCCTGCCATCTCCCAGCCTTCTGTCTTTATTTTCGAAGCACGGGCCGTGCCCTTCGTGCCATTGACCACATCGAACATGCCGCCTAGAACCATTCGAAGTGCAGCCTTGCTAACGCCCATATCCTCGTTTTTAATTTCGGATCTATCTTCATCCGGATTTTCGTCAGTGTCTGTTGATCCGCGCGGCTTCACCAGACGAGGTTCAACAGATTTACCACCATTCGCTAGTCTTGCCGTCATTACCGCAAGTTGAAGTGGTGTTGTCAGGACGTACCCTTGCCCAATCCCCACGTTAAACGTATCACCACCCTGCCATCGTTCTCCTCGCACCGCCTGTTTCCATTCAGTGGATGGTATAAGGCCTGATTTTTCACCAAAGAGATCAAGATCGAGTTTGTTTCCGAGGCCAAACCGATTGGCCATTTCCGCAATTTTATCAACGCCTACTTTTTTCGCAATATCGTAAAAATATACGTCGCAAGATTGCTCTATGGCGCTGCGAAGATTGAGCTTCCCATGCCCGCCCCTTTTCCAACAATGGAATTTATGACGACCCAGTTTTGTGGACCCGTTGCAAAAGACTTTATGATCAGAGGAAATCACACCCGCTTCTAAGGCAGCCAACGCAACGATCATCTTGAATGTTGATCCCGGTGGGTACTGTCCGGCTATTGCCTTATTGCTCAATGGGTGTTTTGGATTGGACTGCAACCCTTTCCATTCTTCAATACCGATGCCAGTAGTGAAACTGTTGGGATCAAAACTTGGGACAGAAACCATGGAAAGGACATCACCAGTGTGAATATCTATGATGACCGCCGCCGCACTTTCAGTCCCCATGCGCTCTACCGCATACTTTTGGAGCTCGACATCAATAGTCAGCTCTAAGTCATCTCCGGCACTACCTTCTTGCCTGTTTAATTCACGAATAACCCGGCCATAGGCATTTGCTTCAACTCGGCTTGTCCCTGCCGTTCCCCGAAGTGATAAATCATAGTATTTCTCAATACCATTTTTGCCGATCTTAAATCCTGGCAATTCCAGCAGTGGATCAGGTTCAAGGTTTTGTAAATCACGTTCAGATACTGATCCAACGTAGCCTACAATATGAGCGAATAGATTTTTGTAAGGGTAATGACGCGTCTCCCCGACATCGAGCTGAATACCCGGTAATTCAGGGCTGTTCACGTTAATGCGGGAGAACTCATCCCAGCTCAAATTCTCCATTACCGGAATAGGAACAAATCCCCGTTTTCGTTTAGTTTCTTTCAAAACCCGTGCGCGATCTGCATTAGATACAGGGACTAAATCTGATAACCGATCCAATGTCTCTTCGACACTTTTGGTTTGTTCCCGGATAAGCACAACCCGGTAATTTTGACGATTGCTGGCAACTTCCTGGCCAAAGCGATCTACAATACGCCCCCGAAGAGGAGCCAACAGCCGCATATTCATGCGGTTCTCATTAGCCATCATGGTATATTCATCTGATTGCAACACTTGTAGATAATATAACCGGCCTGCCAGAACGGACATAAGTGCCGCCTGCCCGCCTGCCATGATCAGAGAACGGCGCGTGAATAATCTGGCTTTTTCTTTATCGCGGGCTGTCGACATATCAAATGTGCCTCAACAAGCTGCTTTGCACCAGTCCGAAAACCCATGCAAGTATTGGGAATACCAATATGGTCAACAACAACTGTATCAGCATTGGCAGAATTGGGATGAGGGTCAGCGATAGAAGGCTCGCAAAACACCACGACAAAATTGCAATTCCTGTTCCCACCAGTAAATACCCCCACCACGTCAGCAGGAATGCCTTGCCAACGAACACCTGCCGCTGTGACGATGCAATGCCATGAACGATCAGTAACATGAGAGACGATAGTCCCATTGGGGCTCCAGTTAAGATGTCGAATAACAGGCCAAGGGCAAAAACCAACGGCGCCGGCATTAAATAAGGGCGGTGCAAACTCCAGTAAAATACAGAGATAGTCAACAAAGACGGCGTGACTATGGAAAAGCCATTAATGCGCAAAGGAACGACGCTCAATAACACTAGAAATAGCGAGAGCCAAAACGGAATGCTACCGCGTAAAATACGGTTTATTTGATAAGAAACGATCGGTGTCACGGCTGATACACTTTGTTAGTTGCCCAACTTGCTTTCGCCAAGATCGCCAGGATTTGTTGCCTTGTCTGTCAGTCCCGGCAAATCGTAGCGCAATACACTAATATATTCGAGGCGCGTCCAATCCGCATAGGCTTGAACCCGCACTTGTCCCTCTGCAACAGAGGATACAATTCCAATAGGCCACCCCGCGGGCAACATGCCGCCGTCGCCAGATGTAACAACCCGGTCACCGGCAGACACTTGCGCATTTGTTGGCAGAAATTCGAGTTTCGGAGAAGAAGAGTTATCCCCGACCAAAATACCTTTATTACGAGATTTTTCGAGCTTCACTGGAATACGAGAGTTCAAATCCGTCAGCAGTAAAACACGGGCTGACTGATGACCGACTTCAACGACCCGACCCAATACACCATGTGGCCCAACGGCTGCTTGCCCAGTGCGAACACCATCAAGAGCCCCAGCCCCTAAAAGCAACGTGCGCACAAAAGGTCCGCCGGAATCGCCAATTACCCGCGCCGTAATGGGAAGAACGAGCGGGTCCGACAGCGCATTCAGAAGCTGACGATAATATTCATTTTCTTTATCAAGAGAACGGCTAACAGATTGCCAGCGGAGCAGACGTTCATTTTCCCGGCGAAGACGTTCATTCTCTTCTACCAGTAACGCCAGTTCCCGAACCCGTTCGATCCCTTTGTTAAAGGCATTTACAGGTTGAGACAGCGTCCCAAGAACCGGAGACAAAGCATCTGTACTAACGGTGCGAATACGTTCCATCAATACAAGATCGGCTTTTCCCAAAACCAAAAGAACCACAGATAAGGAAATCAAAGACAGAAAGGCAAAACGTTGAAAAAATACTTTCAACGGAAACGCTAAGCTCCAACCTGTTTTCTGCTCCAAAGCCATTTCTACAATCCCGACACTCGGCCCAAAAGAAAATCCGTTTTACCGGCAAGCGATCTCTTAATTCTCGCCGCTTAACACATGGCGTAATGTTTTGATCTCTTCAAGTGCGCGGCCTGTACCGATCGCAACACAAGATAGAGGCTCATCCGCAATGGAAACCGGCAAGCCAGTTGCATTCCGAAGAACCGCATCAAAATTACCAAGCAATCCACCGCCGCCAGTAAGAACAATGCCTTTATCCACAATATCAGCAGCAAGTTCTGGTGCTGTATGCTCAAGCGCGACTTTTACCGCCTCAACAATGGCGCCAACAGGTTCAGCAAGGCTTTCAGCAATTTGGCGTTCACTGATGATCAGTTCTTTTGGAACACCGTTCATCAAATCACGACCTTTAACTTCCATGGTCTCGCCGTTACCATCTTCTGGTGGGCAGGCGGAACCGATTGTTTTCTTAATCCGTTCAGCAGAGCTTTCACCGATAAGAAGATTATGATTGCGGCGGATATAGGCGATGATCGCCTCATCCATTTTGTCGCCGCCAACACGGACACTTTTCGAATAGACAATACCACCAAGAG
>CAJXWA010000079.1 GCA_913062525.1 uncultured Alphaproteobacteria bacterium
CAAAAACTATTATCGCTGAAACGACACAGTAAATCAGTGTCTCTTTTTCGCTTCGTCAAGATATCTGCAAACCCGGTTAAAACTTTATCACTTGTTTCCTGTCCAAACCGCAAATTGATGCCATTAAGACGATCAACGGATAACATCAAAATTGCCGTTGATATTTGTTTACGCTTGGCGCTCGCATATAAGGCCCGAGCCCGTTCCAAATAACCTTGCCGCGTTAGCACTCCTGTCAGTGCATCCAGTCGTCCCATTTGGGAAAATTTATCTTCTCTCAACAATCTTTCTTTTGCGAATGTGAGACGCGCAACCATATTTTCGTGGGCCACAGGCATCAATGCATAATCGAAGATTCCGCTTGCAATAAATTCAGCATAATCGGGCAAGTATTTCGATTTAAAACATGCCACAACCATAACTTTCGAGGGCTCGCAAACTTGCTGAATTTTTAAAAATAGATCTGTGTACTTTTCAAGAGAATTTGAGGTTTCGATCAGAACCAACAACGGTAAATTTGCCCGTAAGATTTCATCGAAAATTGAATCTACATTTGTTTCCTCAATTTCATTCAAAGTCGAATTGTTCGCTTCGAACTTTAGTTGATTCACACGATCTGCATCATCAGATATAACAAGTATTCTTACAGGTATCGAAATAGAAAGCGTCATGACATTTATCCATTTTTTGCATTTAAATGACTACTTTACTAAACTTTAAATCATAGATTTTGTTAGTAGCAATTACCTAAATCAACGAACAACCCAACCCAATCATCAAGAGTATTATTATATATAGAATTATTCATAGTGACGGCTGTAACGACGATTACACTTTCACAAAAGAAAAAATCAAATTTGTTTAAAATTTGCTGAAAAACCCCAATTCCGTTCAATTATCTTATATTTTTCAATTATTTACATTAACTGTATTTCGGAAAAATTTTAAATTATTTTCCGGATACCAATATGAGATATTATATTTATTTTCTAATTTAGAAGGAACTAAAGTGATTATAACGTGTAGTTTTAAATGATTTTAACTTCAAGTTAACGATCATGCGCCAACTTAGTATGCAGCACCTATTAGCGTTTATTCAGTAGCTTACCCCATCCTTAACTTTTGACATCTGGTTTATATGGAAATGCTCACTGAAACTTCTGGCACTATGGTGCCGTTACCCCACATTTTAAATTTGAGTGTCGCTGAAGAGCTGCGCGAAAAATTTCTTCAACATCTCCCTCTTGGAACAGATCTAGAGTTGGATGCCTCTCAGGTTGAAACCATTACGACGCCGTGTATTCAAGTAATCGTCGCCGCAGGGCTTTCAATTGAAGATATCGGAAACAAACTCACCATACATAACCCAAGCACTGCCTTTTCTGACGCGTTTAGTGACCTTGGACTAAATGAATATTTCGATAATTGGAGGAGCCAATAATGGGCAAAAAAGTCCTGGCGGTTGACGATTCTAAAACCATGCGCGACATGGTCAGCTTTACCTTAAAGGGCGCTGGCTACGAGGTACTAGAGGCCGCAGACGGTCTGCTAGCCCTTGATGCTTTAGGGAATCAGAGCGTCGACTTGGTCATCACAGATATAAACATGCCGAATATGGATGGAATTGGACTTGTCAAAGCACTGCGGCAAAATCCCGCCTACAGTTCGACACCCATTTTGGTACTGACCACTGAAAGCGATGATAGTAAGAAAAACGAAGGTAGGGAGGCTGGCGCAACGGGCTGGATTGTTAAACCGTTTGAGCCCGAAAAGCTTCTAAAAGTGGTTCAAAAGGTTTGCGGTTAAGCAAAAAATAAACTCACTCGGGAAGAATAATATGGACGAGTATGAACAGTTTAAAACGACCTATTTTGCAGAATGTGCAGAACTACTCGGAGACGTTGAAGTTCAACTGTCTGCCTTGAGTACAGGGTCTGAAGACCCTGAAGTTCTTCATGCAATTTTTAGAGCAGTGCATTCCATAAAAGCGGGTGCTGGCGCGTTCAAATACACACAGCTTGCAGCTTTTTCCCACGAATTTGAAGCCCTTCTTGATCGCATGCGTGATGGTCGAATTCCTGTCACAGAAACTGGTGTTAGCCTGCTTTTTCGGGCATCAGACATTCTATCAGCAATGGTTGAATCTGCTGAAAGCAAAACGGAATTAACCGGTAATTTTGGATCACAGATCTTAGACGAAATTTCCATAATGGTAAATGGTAAGTCCTCTGCCCCTGCGGCCTCCAAAGAAACTGTAAACGTTGCGACAGAAGACACCTCGGAATCAGAAGCGGTCACTGTTTATCTTATTGATTTTGCCCCGAAGGCCGAGTTATTCAAACACGCAAATGAGCCCCTTCTTATTGTTAGAGAACTGAAAACTCTTGGTGAACTTTCAGCAACTCCAATTTTAAATCAACTACCACCTCTTGGAAAAATGGACGGTGAAGAGGCATATATTGCGTGGCAATTCAAACTTACATCGAAAGCCCGCCTTGATGAGGTTGAAGAGGTTTTCGAGTTTGTTACAGAAGACTGTTCCCTTGAGATTACGTCAGAAGCAAACCTTGATGCAACAGAAATGGAAGAAGACATTCCCGTTTCAGAAATTGGAAATCCGGCATCACCAGCCAACACTCCTCCCGCAGCTAAAGGTCCTGTAACCGCAGCAAAAGTTACCTCAATTCGCGTTGATCTTGATCGAATTGATCGCCTTGTGAATATGGTTGGCGAACTCGTCATTACACAATCCATGTTGTCCCAACAAACCAGTGATTTACCAGCTGAACAATTTCCAAGCATGGTCCGTGGTTTAGAAGAACTTGCTCTTCACACAAGAGAGTTACAAGAGAGTGTGATGGCAATTCGTATGCAGCCTGTGAAATCTGTATTTTCTCGTATGCCTAGGCTCGTCAGAGAACTTTCAGCAAAACTGGATAAAAAAGTGAATCTGGTCACAATTGGTGAAAATACCGAAGTTGATAAAACCGTTATCGAAGAAATTAGTGACCCCATCACCCATATGATCCGTAATTCGTTGGATCATGGGCTGGAAGGAACGGAAGAACGGCTTAAACTCGGTAAACCGGAAGCCGGAAATGTGACAATTTCAGCTGAGCATCGCGGAGGCCGCATTGTCATCACTATCAGCGATGATGGTAGAGGCATCAACCGCAAAGCCGTTTTAATGCGTGCACGCGAAAGGGGCCTAATTTCAGAAACCCACACACCGAGTGATGATGAAATCGATAATATGATCTTTGCTCCCGGATTTTCGACAGCAGAAAAAGTGACAGATGTATCTGGTCGCGGTGTTGGAATGGATGTTGTCCGAAGGAATATTCAAGCTTTAGGCGGTCGTGTTTCCATCCAATCTAATCCTGGAAAAGGATCTCGCTTCACTATGACCCTTCCACTCACTCTCGCGGTGATGGACGGTATGATAGTTCAAGCGGCTGGCGATAAATACGTTATTCCCATTCCAAATATTGTGGAGAGTTTGCGTCCGCCAAAAAGTTCTTTGAAACAATTGCCCACTGGACAAAGCCTTGTCTCCATTCGAGGAAGTTATATCCCGCTCTGTTTCTTGCATCGAATTTTCCATCTTGGCGGTGCAATTACGGATCCCGCTGAAGCTCTGGTCGTTTTGGTAGAAAGCGAAGAATTCGGAACCACAGGTATTGTTGTTGACGAACTTATTGGACAACAGCAGGTGGTGATAAAAAGTCTTGAAAGCAATTATAAATCGGTTGCGGGTATTTCCGCGGCAACAATACTTGGAAACGGTAAAGTTGCTCCAATTCTCGATATTGAAGCTATCTATCGAATTTCCCAACAAGACTTGCGTAATAGTCCCCTGCCAACTGCCTCTGATGGATTGTCAGGCGTTTTGCAGGATAGTTTAGCTAGAACAAACCCCCAATTAGCAACACCTTCAATAGGATAACCAAAATGGTCGCAGTAGAAATAGATACCGCTTCCAATGCCAGTACAAAAACGGGAATTCTAACCCCGGACGAAATGGCGGAGGAAAACGCACCCAGACTTATGGGGACACAACAATTCGTAACCTTCGCTATTGGCGCTGAAGAATACGCCGTGGACATTATGCAGGTTCGAGAAATTCAAGCTTGGACGGAAGTTACAATCCTGCCCAATCAACCTCACTATATGCGAGGGGTTTTGAATTTACGCGGAATTATCGTTCCAATCTTTGATTTACGATGCCGATTTGATCAAGGAGAAACCGAAGCAACCTCCATTCATGTGGTTGTAATTATTGCCGTCGGTGATCGCATCATCGGGATTTTGGTGGATAGGGTCTCCGACATTTTAACAATTGATGGCAGCGAAATTAGAGCTGTTCCAGATTTAGATGATAGCGGTGAAAGTGACCACATCATTGGTCTGGTAACCGCCGGGGAGCGCATGGTCGCTTTACTGGATACGGGTAGTTTATTCAGACATGAAATTATGGAAACCGAACTTGATGACGCAGACGACGCTGCGGCACTGCAAGCTTGATTTAATCGAAACTCACATGGAAGAAGCGGTAATATTTTCCAAAACGAGAATATTAAACCGTTTAGAGGACTGAAAAATGTTTAAGTTTAATGACTTGAAAACAAAACAAAAAGTTCTGATTGGTATTTGTACCCCGTTGATTTTACTCGTTATTCTGGGCGGCGTCAGTATGTCTGGAATTAACACTTTATCTCATGTTTCCAAATGGGTTGATCATACTTACCGTGTGATGAATAAATCTGCAGATATTGTTGCTTCTGCCGTTAATATGGAAACCGGAATGAGAGGTTTCTTGCTCGCGGGAAAAGAGGGATTTTTAGATCCTTATCGCGAAGGTGAAACATCAGCTTATGAGCAAATTTCAGAACTGAAAGCAATCGTTTCAGACAATCCAGTTCAGGTGCAGCGGCTTACGGAAGCCAGCTCAATCTTGAAAGATTGGCAAATGAACGTAACAGAGCCTGTGATTGCAATGCGCCGCCAAGTGGGCAGCACGCAAACAATGGATGATGTTGCTAGCCTCGTTGGAGAAGCAAAAGGTAAAGCCTATTTTGATCGTTTCCGTACGGTCATGCAGGAATTTTACAATGACGAAGCAAAGCTATTATCTGTTCGCAAAGCCGAAGCAGCAGCATCGACAACCGCTACTGACTTTATGATAGGAGCGACTATTGTTATTGGCCTCGTTATCGGTGCTTGGTTGGCATGGTTGATTGGTCGGGCGATTGCTAATCCGTTAATGGCAACCACAGATGCTGTTAAAAATCTGGCAGAAGGTCAGGAAGTCATAATTCCAGGCTTAGAACGCAAAGATGAATTAGGAGAATTAGCCCGCGCGCTACAAATGATTGTGGAACAAGCCGCAGTCAACCTGAGGACTAAAGTCGCCCTGGATAACTGCCGAACCAACGTTATGGTTGCTGATGCCGATTACAATGTTGTCTATGCAAATGACACGATGATCGAAATGTTGAAAAATAATGAAAGGGATTTAAAAACCGATCTACCTAGCTTTGATACCGCCAGCTTGATCGGTACAAATATCGACACCTTCCACAAAATACCGGCTCATCAACGCAAAATATTGGATGGTTTGAAAACCTCTACAGAAACGTCACTTGAAATCGGTGGTTTGAATTTCGAACTCATTGTTACGCCGATCACAAATACAAATGGGGAACGGGTTGGTACTGTTGTTGAATGGGAAGATGTAACGGCGAAACTGGCTGCGGCGGAAGAAGATGCTCGTGTTGCTTCAGAAAATCTGCGTATTAAATCTGCGCTCGATAGCTGCCAGACAAATGTCATGGTTGCCGATGCTGATTACAACATCGTTTATTCTAACGAAACAATGCTTGACATGTTGAGAGGCAACGAAGCTAGCCTCAAAACAGATCTACCGAAATTCGAAGCGGACAAAGTTATCGGAAGCAACATCGATGTCTTCCATAAAAACCCAGCCCATCAAAGAGGAATCCTTGATACATTGAACGGTACGGTTGAAACAGCTTTGCTCGTAGGTGGTATCAACTTTGATCTCGTTGTGTCCTCAATTGTTGATGCGGCGGGTACCCGTATTGGGACTGTTGTTGAATGGGAAGATGTAACGGCGAAACTGGCTGCGGCAGAAGAAGAAGCTCGTATTGCTTCAGAAAATCTGCGTATTAAATCCGCGCTGGACAGTTGCCGGACAAATGTCATGGTTGCCGATGCTGATTACAACATCGTCTATTCCAACGAAACCATGATGGAAATGTTGAAATCAAATGAAACCGATCTCAAAACGGATCTGCCAAATTTTGCTGCGGATAAAGTTGTTGGAAGTAACATTGATATCTTCCATAAAAACCCAGCACATCAACGCAACGTCCTTGATAATCAAAGCCAAACCATCGAGACAGCTTTGCTTGTTGGCGGACGAAACTTTGACCTTGTCGTGTCTCCAATTCTTGACACAACAGGAACTAAAATTGGGACTGTTGTTGAGTGGGAAGATGTAACTGAAAAACTCGCACAACATAAAGAAGAACAAAGGATTGGCAACGAAAATTCCCGCATCAAATCGGCATTAGAAAACTGCACAACAAACATTATGGTTTCTGACGCTGATTACAACATTATCTACGTTAATTCCACCATGCGCGATATGTTGCAAACCAATGAGCCAGATATGAAAAAAGATCTGCCTTCGTTTGATGCCAGAACTATCATCGGCACCAACATTGACACCTTCCATAAAAATCCCGCGCATCAAAGAGGCGCGCTGGATCGCCTGACGGGTGCCTTTAATACCAGCATCACTATCGGTGGCAGGTTCTACAATTTGATTGCAAGCCCAGTGTTGAATGATCAGGACGAACGCATCGGAACAGTTGTTGAATGGGCCGATGTTACAGCCGAGCGCAATATTGAGGAAGAAATCGATACAGTTGTAACAGCTGCCGTTTCTGGTGATTTTGGTACAAAATTGGAACTTGAAGGCAAAGAAGGCTTCATGCTCAAGTTATCCGAAGCCATTAACAATTTGTCAGGCACTGTATCTGATGCCATGGAAGATGTTGGCGCATCACTATCTGCCCTTTCTGAAGGCGATTTAACGCGAAGAATTACCGCCGATTATAAAGGGTTGTTCGACGCACTGAAAACAAATGCCAATGGGACTGCAGACCAACTCACTGACATTGTTGGAGATATATCAACTTCTGCATCAGAAGTGAATAATGCGGCGCAAGAGATCAATGAAGGAACGATGGATCTTTCACAACGCACTGAACAACAAGCATCCAACCTTGAAGAGACAGCTGCCGCCATGGAAGAAATGGCATCAACCGTTAAACAAAATGCTGAAAATGCTCAACAGGCGAACCAACTTTCTGTTTCAGCGCGAGATGTTGCTGAAAAAGGCGGCGAGGTTGTTGGTGAAGTCGTAAATGCCATGACCCGCATTGAAGGCTCTTCTCAGAAAATCTCTGACATTATCGGTGTCATTGATGAAATCGCCTTCCAAACCAATCTGCTCGCACTTAATGCTGCAGTTGAAGCTGCACGAGCAGGTGATGCAGGTAAAGGCTTTGCGGTTGTTGCCGCAGAAGTTGGAACGCTGGCACAACGGTCTTCACAAGCGGCCAAAGACATCAAGGGCCTCATCAACGATAGCGGAAGCCAGGTAAAAGACGGTGTTCGCTTGGTAGGTGATGCTGGGGAGTCGCTTACAGAAATTGTTGATAGCATCAAACGCTTAAGTGATATCGTCTCTGAAATCGCGGCAGCTAGTGATGAACAATCTTCGAGTATTTCTGAAATCAACCGATCAGTTGCTCAAATGGATGAAATGACACAGCAAAATTCCGCCCTCGTGGAAGAAAATGCAGCTGCGTCCCGAACCTTGCAAGAACAATCAGAGGCCATGAAGGAAAGAATTTCATTCTTTTCTTTGGAAGCGGAAACCAAATCCAAATCCAGATCTAATGGTGCAAGGAAACCAAAGGCTGTGAGTTCTTCCCCTGCCAGTAACCAAAAATCTGCAAGGCCAATGGCTGCCGTAAGTGGTGGACAAGCGGCTGCAGAAGACTGGAGTGAATTCTAAGTTTCACCTGTTCCCTGCCCCTCATTTGGGGCGGGGATTAACTGAGAATTGAACATGACACTAACAAACCAATCATCAGACAGGAAACGTGAGTTTGCTTTATCAAACCAAGAGTTTGAAAAACTTACAGGTCTTGTGCACTCACTGACCGGAATTGTCTTGGGTGAACATAAAAAGGACATGGTGTATTCACGGCTCGCCAGACGTCTGCGAGAGCTGGGATTACAGTCATTTGATCAATATTGCGCACTGCTCGACTCACAACAAGCAGCGAAAGAAACTGGATTTTTAGTAAATGCCATAACAACTAACCTGACCAAACTCTATCGTGAAAGTCATCATTTTGACTCAATGACAAAGTATTTGACCCAGGTTCAACAAGATAAACAAAGGGCCAAAGGTGACCGATCTCTTTATATTTGGTCAGCAGGTTGTTCTTCTGGTGAAGAACCCTACTCAATCGCAACAACGATTTTGGCGAAAAATGCAACGTTAAGTAGTTGGAAAGTCCGCATTTTGGCGACTGACCTAGATACCAACGTACTCGCAAAAGGGAAAAAAGGCGTCTATCCAAAATCAGCATTAGATGGAATTGATGTCGGTTATAAAAGTGTAATACGAGATAACGTTCATATCAAGGAACCTGATATACATTTGAAGGAGAGATGTAAATCTCTCATACATTTCAAACAGTTAAATCTTTTACACGATTGGCCAATGAAGCAAAAATATGACGTCATATTTTGTCGCAATGTTCTGATTTATTTCGATGCAAAAACTAAACATGATTTGGTAACACGATTCACCAAACTGTTACATCCTGGTGGAATGCTGTTTCTTGGGCATTCTGAAAGCTTGGTGAATAAACCCGGTGATTTAACGCTTATCGGGCAAACATCTTATGTGAAGGAAACTTCTATTAATGGATGACATTCCTTCAGAAACAGCTGAAAGGCGAGCCAGAGCGGCCTTAGATCCTGCATTGGATCAAGGTCGTAGGCGTTACGTAGACCCCAAATCAAATCATCAAGTCGTTCGCGTTTTACCTGGTGATCACTACGTCTCTGAAACCAAGAATGAAATGATCGTAACCATATTGGGATCTTGCGTCGCCGCCTGTATTCGCGATCCCAAAACAGGAATTGGCGGCATGAACCATTTCATGTTGCCTGAAAGTGAAACAGGTAATTGGGGAGCTGTCAGTGCAACAATGAGGTACGGAAATTTCGCGATGGAAACGTTAATAAACGAAATTTTGCGAACCGGGTGCACACGGGAAAGGCTTGAAGTTAAACTTTTTGGCGGCGGAAACGTAACTCCTGGACGTGTCAAAGTTGGGGATATGAACGGTCAATTTGCTCTGAATTACCTAAAATATGAAGGCCTTCAGCCAGCAGCTTACGATCTAGGAGGCACGTCGCCAAGACGCATCCATTTTTACCCAGAAACTGGAAAAGTTGATCGGCTATTACTCAGAAGACGCGACGACAGAAAATATTTGAAAGAAGAAAATGCATATCGGTCACGCCTACCTCTACAAATCAAAAAAGGTGGTGACGTTGATCTATTTTAGGAAAACATCATGCTGAATAAAACCATAACAGTACTGATAGTTGATGACAGTGCCCTCATCCGCCAGATTTTGACAACAATGTTAAACTCTGACCCTGGAATTGAAGTCGTTGGAGCTGCAACTGACCCAATTTCTGCTAGGGAAATGATTAAAACACTCAATCCTGATGTTTTAACATTGGATATTGAAATGCCCAAAATGGATGGCATTGCATTTCTCGAAAAAATTATCGCCTTGCGCCCTATGCCTGTCGTAATGATTTCTTCTCTGACCCAAGAAGGAGCTGAAATAGCTCTTCGGGCGCTCGAAATAGGCGCTGTGGATTATATCGCGAAACCAACTGCCGACGTTCAAGTTGGTTTGAAGGGAAAAGCGGCCGAAGTTATTTCAAAAGTGAAAATTGCGGCTCGGGCAAATGTAAGTGCGCAAGCGAATAAAGCGCCCTCAACAAAATCTAACATCTCTTACAGTAATTATAAAACAACGGAGCAGGTAATACTAATTGGTGCCTCCACGGGAGGTGTTGAAGCCTTACGGCAAATTATAACAGCACTTCCGCCCAATAGTCCGGCAGTACTTGTTACTCAACACATGCCAGCAACTTTCACTTCATCGTTTGCAGATCGCATGAATAAACTATCAAAAGTCACCGTCTCTGAAGCCGCCGAAAATCAACGGGTCCTACCGGGACATGTCTATATTGCACCCGGCGGCAGACATTTGGAACTTGCCCGTTCTGGCGCAAATTACATTTGTCACCTTCACGACGGCGAGAATGTAAGTGGTCATAAACCATCCGTGAACGTTCTATTTGAATCCGGTGCAAAAGTCGCGGGGTCAAACGCTATAGGGGTTATTCTTACAGGAATGGGCCGTGATGGTGCCGAAGGGCTCCTCTCTATGCGGCAAGCCGGTGCGCATACTATTGGGCAGGATGAGGCATCCTGTGTTGTTTATGGCATGCCACGAGCTGCGTTTGAGCTTGGAGCTGTCGTTAAACAATATTCCATCAGCGTGATGGCAACGGCGATTTTCAACACCCTAGAAAAACAAGATATGAAAGCCATTAGAATATGAGAATGTTACTTCAGCTTGTTTCATTCTTTAATCCAGAAAAGGAAACTGGATCATGAATAGCATAGCACCCGAAAGTACAAATAATTCATTTTTCCCAGCAACCGATGCGGATGAAATTCCGGAGGTGCTACAGGAAAACGCTGAAATTGAATCAACTGCAGAAATTCTGGAAGAAGTGTCAATAAATGCTGACGACCCAGATCTACCATTTCAATTTTTGAATAGATGGCTCAGCCTGTCCGAAACGCAACGGAAAGCCATGACAATTATCATGAGCGAAATCGATCTGGTATCCGAACTTGTAGAAACCAACATTTCGGATATTTCAACCAAATTTCAAGAGCTTGCAAAAAACAGTCAAATTCAAACCGAACAAGTCAGTATATTAGCAGACTCTGCACAAAATATTGAATATCAAGGTAAATCAATTGATCTATCTGAAGTTATAAACACGATTGATGAGCATTTAACGAGCATGATTGGGAAAATAATCGAAACATCAAAGCACGGTGTTGAAGTGGTTTACGCCCTCGATGATGTTAAGAATGATGTCGTAAAGGTTGAAAACCTAATCGACGAGATTGAGTCCATAAACAAACAAACAAACATGCTTGCACTCAACGCTCGAATTGAGGCTGCCCGCGCTGGTGAGGCGGGCCTTGGTTTCGCCGTTGTCGCGCATGAAGTTCAGGAGCTTGCGCGGTCCATCAATGCGATGGCAGGAACCATGCGAGAAGAGATTTCAGGAGTTGCAAAAGGCGTTCGGCTTGGACACAGCCGAATTAAGGAAGTTGCCAACATTGATCTGTCTAAAAATATATTGGTGAAAGAAACTATCCGCGAGCTTATGGACTGCATCATGCAACAAAATGAGACCAGCACCCAAGCACTGCGATCATCGGAAGAAATTTCCAAAGATATTACAAAAGATATCTATGGGGTTATTACGCGCCTCCAATTTCAGGATCGTGCCAAGCAACGCATGGAAAACATTAACACTACCCTGCAAGTCATGGGAGAAAGCGTTCAAACTTTTGCCACGGAAACACAACAAACTTTCGATATAAATCTTGAAGGGCGCACCCCTGAAGATGACTGGTTTAAATCTGTTATCAAAGATCTCACTTTGGGAGAGATGAGAGGCCGGTTCTTGAAAGCTGTCTTTGACGAAGGAGATGAGTTTACAGAACAAACAGAAAATACCGTTCCCGATTTGGTTGAAGACAACTCGATCGATGATGACGATGACATAGAGCTATTTTGAGTGGGAGAGACAGAATGAAAGACAGCGTAACCGCAACTGATGATGGTCTTACGATTACACTTGCGGATAAACTAACGTTCGAAGATCACACCAATTTTAGGGACTTATTAAGGCTTATTGAGAACAAAGAGCACAAAAACTGTCGGTTTGATTTACACGGCTTACAAACCATAGATTCAGCCGGTCTTGGAATGCTGATGATTGCCTTCGAGACCGCAGAAAAAGCAGGCGTCAATTTTCAGATCTATAAGCCCGGCGGGCAAGTTAAGCAGCTCTTGGATATTTCAGAATTTGATAAAGTCATGACTATCGTATCGTGAACTAGAGAAGTTGGATTAGCATGAATGAATTGCGTCATACAACGCCACACCCATCAGAGAATGTATTGAGTAACGAAACCTCTTCTATTCTCGATGCGGATATACTTATTGTTGATGATTCCGCTCTCATAAGAGAGCTAATTGGCGCATTTCTACAGTCTGCCGGGTATACGAACCTCCGTTTTGCAAAAGATGGGCAGAATGCGCTTGATCTCATAGCAGAAAGCAAACCTGATCTGGTTATTCTAGATTTGGAAATGCCGATAATGGATGGGTTTCAAGTCTGCAAAAACCTTCGCGCTCAACCTGAAACTAAAAATCTCCCTATTCTCATTCAAAGCGGTCGTGACACAGCAACAGATCTAACCAAAGCGTTCAACTTCGGCGCCACTGATATGGTGTTAAAACCCGTTAAAAAATATGAGATCCTGGCGCGTATAAAAGTTCACTTAGAAAATCAAATTTTAGTCAAAAAACTAACGGCATATCATACTCGTGTCGCCAGTGAATTAGAACAAGCTCGGCGGTTACAACTCGATATATGTCCAACGAAAGATGAGCTCAAAAACTACCTTGCAAACTACAATCTTGACTTTGGTTGGCATTACGAACCGTCATCAGAAATTGGGGGTGATATTGGTGGTCTTTTCCCCATAGATAAAAATAAAATCGCATTCTATATCGCCGACTTTTCAGGCCACGGAGTTGCGGCCGCCTTGAATACATTCCGCCTGCAAAGCTGGTTGGCCTCCGCTAAGGATCTGTATAAATATCCTGACAAATTGTTAAGCGAATTAAACAACTTCCTGCATGAAAACCTTGCGTCTGGCTCTTACGCGACCATGCTTTTCTTTTGCCTCGACATTAAAAAAGGGGAACTCATCTACTCTGCAGCGGGAAGTCAGCCACCGCTTATTCATTATCCGGATACAAGCGACGAATTTGAATTACTCAGTTCAAAAGGAATGCCACTTGGACTCAGATGCGGTTGGGAATATAAGGCAGCAAAAATTGATTTCAAGCAAAACACACGAATGATGATTTACAGCGACGCGTTGATTGAAGTGAAAAACCCAGAAGGAAATTTCATTGGTGATGAAGGTATGCGAACAGAAGTCTCTCAAACCTGGGAAAAACAGACATCGCACGAAAAAACTATTTCAAAGCTTGTTGAGAATTTCCGCGAAAGAGTGGGAGATGAAGAACCTGACGACCTGACAATAATATGTTTGGAAAACCTAAATGAATATAGCAACTAACTATTCGAGCGCCATTTTGTTGCTAGGGAAAGAAAATGGCATGCTCGGAAGTATCAAACAAAAGAATACTGCAGATCCCAATATTTTACTTCTCCCGCCAGAGGAGTTGGAAAAAGGTGATCTCGATTTGAAAGGCGAGTTTGCTGCAATTGTTGCTGTTGCAAGCGATCTTAATGACAACCAACAAGAAATTGCGCTTAACCTTCAAGAGCTGAAGCCGTTCGCTCATTCAAAATTAATTTTATTGCATGAATTGAAATCTCAATCAGTAATTCCCCCGTCAAAGTTCCAGCAGGGCGTAACTTTTATATACTCTCCCAATACCGGAGACCAAATAGACGCGCTTATCCAAAACTCGAAGGAACATCATCGTGAAACACTGCAACGTCAAAAAAACCAAAAAGAACTTCACCTGGCGTTACAACTCCTAAGACAGGGTGTGTTTCAAGTAAAGACCTTGTCAGAGGCCAAATCCCTTTCAACGTTACTTGCCAGTATGTGCCCAAATAGCACTGAAGTCGCCCTTGGTTTAATAGAATTGATGATTAATGGTATTGAGCACGGAAATCTTCAAATCACCTTTGAGGAAAAAGGAATATTGTTAAAAGAAGGCCAATGGCATCTCGAAATTGAAAGGCGATTAGAATTAGTTGAACATTCAGAAAAACGGGTAACGGTTGAATTTTTATACAAAAAAGACCGGATCGAATTTGTAATTACAGATGAAGGGTTCGGATTTGATGCAAATAAATATTTGTCCAAAACCTCTGAAGGAGAAAGAAAAGCAGACTTAACGAATTTCCATGGACGAGGAATAAAACTCGCATCGCAACTTAGCTTCCAACGCCTA
>CAJXWA010000080.1 GCA_913062525.1 uncultured Alphaproteobacteria bacterium
AGTAGAAGACTGGAATCAAAGCCTCGGTGATCCGGTGGTCTATAACGCCTACGGTGTCCCGTCGGAGTTTGAAGCACATGTCCAGCGACGGAATGTGGAATGGTTGACGGTTACGCAAGAAAGCTCTGTCAGTTTTACACCGCTCCATGAGCTGGATGGTTTTACAACGCCAAACGGTCTGTGCTTTGAGCGCCATCACGGCGGTGGTGCCCAGATCGACCCCGGTGCCCACCGATTGATGATCAATGGTCTCGTTGAAAAACCATTGATATTCACCATGGAAGACTTGATGCGCTTTCCCCGTACCAACCGTTTCGCCTTTTTAGAATGTGCTGCAAATAGCGGCATGGAATGGCGCGGCGCCCAGTTGAATGGCTGCCAGTTTACCCATGGGATGATCCATTGCGTTCAATATACGGGTGTTTCCCTCCGCACATTGCTCAATGAAGCCGGTCTTAAAACCAATGCAAAATGGTTGATGCCAGAAGGGGCTGACTCTGCGGGAATGAACCGCTCCATCCCCATGGAAAAAGCACTTGATGACTGCATCGTCGCTTTCAAAATGAACGGCGAGGCTCTGCGGCCTGAGCAAGGCTACCCGCTCCGCCTTGTTGTTCCCGGATGGGAAGGCAATATGTGGGTAAAATGGCTTCGGCGCATTGAGGTTGGTGATCAGCCTTGGCACACCCGCGAAGAATCCTCCAAATACACTGACCTCATGGAAGATGGCTCTGCCCGCCGCTTCACGTGGATAATGGATGCTAAATCTGTTATCACAAATCCAAGTCCGCAGGCTCCCCTCAAAACAAAAGGCCATAATATCCTTAGTGGATTGGCGTGGTCCGGTCGCGGAAAAGTCAAACGGGTTGATGTCACCCTTGATGGCGGTAAAAACTGGCAGCAGGCTGAACTTGCCGGCCCGGTTTTGGATAAATGCCTTACTCGGTTCTATCTGCCCTTTAACTGGAACGGGAATCCGATGCTCGTTCAATCCCGCTGTATTGATGAAACCGGCTACGTGCAGCCAACGAAAGATGAGTTGCGCAAAGTTCGGGGTTTAAATTCCATTTACCACAACAATGGCATTCAAACATGGCATGTGCGCGAAAATGGGGAGGCGGAAAATGTTGAAATTTCTTAAACTGACCGGCCTGTGCCTCTCTGTCCTGATGATGTCCAGCGCGGTATCTGCTGCTGAACTGGGTATTGGCCGCACGGCAACCCCGGCCGAGATTAAAATTTGGGATATTGACGTTCGCCCAGACGGGCAAGGCTTACCTGAAGGCCGCGGCACTGTTGAAGAAGGCGAAGAAATCTTTAGTGAAAAATGCGCATCTTGCCACGGTGAGTTTGGTGAAGGAAATGGTCGTTGGCCCGTTCTTGCAGGCGGCTCAGATACCCTCACGTCTGAAGATCCGGTGAAAACCATCGGCTCTTACTGGCCTTATCTATCAACGGCTTTTGATTATATCAAACGGGCTATGCCCTTCGGTGAAGCCCAAACACTGACAAGCAATGAAACATACGCTATACTTGCGTATCTACTGTATTTGAACGATTTGATGGAAGACGACGGGGAACTTACCCGCGAAAACTTTACGTCTTTCAAATTACCCAATGAAGGCAGCTTTGTTGAAGATCAACGCCCTGATGCCCAGCCATCAAACTTAAATGATCTTTGTATGAGCGATTGTAAAACTGAGGTGAAAATCACCAAGAGGGCTCGGGCCCTTGATGTGACACCCGACAAATCTGACTAGATACAGCGCAAAACACGGCGTCATTCCAATTGGAGGAAGATCATCATGAAGCAAATATACGGCCCCCTACTTGGTGCAATTGTAGCTTTACTGATTATCTTCCCCGTCGCCGCAGAAGAAGATGATGGCATTCACCGACTTGTCCTGCAAGTGAGTGATAACGATCCCCAAAAGATGACCAGCGCCCTCAACGTTGCGGCAAACGTTTCCCGTCATTACAGCGCCATTGGCGAAGAAGTTGAAATTAAAATCCTCGCCTTTAATGCAGGCATTAATATGTTGATTGATGGCACATCGCCTGTGCAAAAGCGCCTGTCATCTTTTCGCCCCAGCATGCCAAACGTCAGCTTTCTAGCCTGCGGTAATACAATCAACTCCCTTGCGAGGAAGCATGGAACCAAGCCTGAATTACTAGACGATGTTGAAGTTGTTCAAGCTGGCGTCGTCACCTTAATGGAGCTGGACAAGGCAGGCTGGACCATCGTCCGCCCGTAGTCTGGCTATGGCAATTGCCTTGATGCCCCCGGCGCCTCCCTTGACTAAGGACCTAAAGACTATAAAGTTGCCAGATCAAAACAATAAAAACGATTGATGGACGCCTCACGCGGGTAACACATCAACGCCAACAGTTGAGGTCTATTTCATGCCACTCCCATCTTCTCTTAAGACTAATCTTAAATTGCCAGCTATTGCGGCTCCTATGTTTTTGGTCTCCGGACCAGAACTGGTGATCGCCACCTGCAACGCTGGAGTGATTGGATCATTCCCGGCAGTGAATGCCCGAACAGCTGACGATTTCGCTCAGTGGATGAAAAAAATTGATGACGAGACAGGTGATGATGCTGCCCCTTATGCAGTGAACTTTCCGCTCTCTCGTATGAAGGGCGGGATGCTTGATGGGCATATGGACATCTGCCGCGACTATAAAACACCGATCATTATTACAAGTGTCGGCAATCCTGCATCTATCGTGGATGAAATCCATGACTGGGGCGGGTTGGTTTTTCATGACGTAACGACAGTACACCACGCAAAAAAGGCCGCTGCCGCAGGGGTAGACGGTCTTATACTCGTATGTGCTGGAGCCGGCGGTCACGCGGGAACCGCCACACCATTTGCCTTGGTTGAACAAGTCCGCGCCTTTTATGATGGTATCATTATCCTTGGAGGCGGCATCAGTACAGGACGCGCAATCCGTGCCGCCGAAGTCTTGGGCGCAGATCTCTCCTATCTTGGAACCCGCTTCATCGCGACCCAAGAAGCCATGGCAGAAGAGGCGTATAAAGAGATGCTCATCACCGAAGACACTCACAACATCGTTTACACAAACGCCATCAGCGGCCTACCTGCCAATTTCATGCGCACATCTTTGGAGGCCGCAAATCTTGACCCCAATAATTTGCCCGAACCCCACGGTCCTTTCCGTCCAAACCTGCCAGAAGATATCATCGCATGGAAAACCGTCTGGAGCGCCGGCCAAGGTGTCGGTCTAATTCATAATTCACCCAGCGCAGCCGACCTCGTCAAACAAATGACCGCCGAATATCAAACCGCATGTGAAATGAAATAGGGCCTCAGTGCATTTAGAACGCCGTTTTCGCATCCCAAAAGGGTGTAAACGGCGTTTCTTTCCACCTACTGAAAAAACACCCGAGGTTCCTAGCCAAGTTAGATTTACTCTCTTAGGATAACCCAATTGGGGCAAATCCTAGCCAATTTATTGAGAGTAATGTAAATGCTGACAATTAATCGCTTATCCATCGACGATGCCTATATCCTTATTGAAGGCGCGCGAAACAAGGCAAATGAAATTGGTGTACCAATGTGTATCTCCATTGTGGACGAGTCAGGGAACCCTATCGCGTTTGAGCGTATGGACGGCGGAAAAATCACCAGTACAATCGTTGCGGCTGACAAAGCCTACACGGCAGCGGCGGCCCGTAAAGCGACACATGAATATAACGAAGTCTGCAAACCTGGCAGTCTCGCGTTTGGTATTCATACAGCAATCGGTGGCCGTCTTTGCATTGTTGGTGGCGGTCTGCCCGTATTTGTTGACGGTGAAGTTGTTGGCGGCATTGGCTTAAGTTCAGGCACGCCGCAACAAGACATGGATTGCGGTCAAGCTGGTATTGATCATTTCCTCGCCAAACGATAAGTCATTTGAAGGGAGACAACCGCGGTTCGCGCTATTGTCTCTCTCCAATTGGGATGCCTATTAGGGCTATTGTAAGATCGCCTCTGATTTCAAAACATAGGCGGATCGCCTGATTTGCGAAAAGGCGAGCATAGCAAACAACGTAATGGTTCCTAATATCATTGCAACTTGGGCTATAAATTCCCAGTTTTGACCGAAGACTGAAAAACTAAATCCAAGTAACATTGCCGCTGCTGAAATCACGCATTCAACGCTTGAAAACCGCAGCAGCCAAGCCCGGTAAACAAGAAGCGTGCAAGAAATTAGAGCTAAGGGCGCAAAGATCAAGGTTCCTACGCCCCAAACGCTAAATTCACCCGAGAGCAAAATTACCGGATTATAGACAATGAGATAGGGAATAATAAACCCGGATAAAGACAAGACGAATGCTTTAAAGGCCGTTGAGAAATAGGGGGCTTTGGCAATCCCGGCACCCGCAAGTGCCCCCAAAGCCACCGGCGGTGTTACGGCGGATATTATGGCGAAATAGAAACAGAAAAAATGAGCTGATAGGATCGGAACGCCCATTTTAACAAGGGTCGGCGCCACCACAATCGCTACAAGACTATAGGCCGCTGCAGGCGGGACACCGCAGCCCAAAATAATCGCGACAATCATTGTCATAAACAGAGCAAGATGAACATTCCCCGCAGACAAAAGCTCAACCAGCCCAGCGATTTTACCGCCAAGACCGGTAGTGATAAGACTTTGTGAAATCATCCCCACAATGGCAAGAGAGATCCCGATTTTTGCGCCAACCACCGCGCCTTCAACAACGCGCACCAACAGTTCCTGAAACGAAGGTCGGTCCTTTCGAATACACGCAATTGTCAGACAACAAAAGATGGCCCAAAAGGCAGCAACACTTGTGGAGTAGTGGAACAAAAGTAAAAGCGCAATTATGCCAACAGGAATGAAGAAAGACGGAATACCCATAAGAATTGTCTGCATATCGGCCTTCTCTTGCGGGGCCTTGATATCTGAGACAACAGACACTGCCTGAACGCCAAAAAACACACAAATATAAAAAAGAACAGCAGGTACAATCCCAGCAATCATAATATCCGCATAGGGAACGCCAATAAAGAAGGCCATCAAGAATGCGGCAGCTCCCATAACCGGAGGCATTAATTGACCACCTGTTGACGCGGTTGCTTCAATGGCACCTGCGAGCGCGGGTTTGTATCCCACCTTTTTCATATACGGAATTGTAAATGCGCCCGTAATGGCCACATTAGCAACGGACGCCCCGGTCACCATTCCAATCATGGAACTTGAAATCACGGACGCCAAGCCAGGACCGCCTCTCATACGTCCGCTTATCAGTTTTGATAACTCGTTCAAGAAATCGCTAATTTTCAAAAGCCCCATAAGCGATCCAAACAGGACAAACAAGAATATTTGATTTGCAGATATGGCAAGGAAATTCCCGTACATGCCCGTTAGGCCAATGGACAGGTAAGAAATCACATAATCAAAATCAAATTCCCGGTGTGTTAGCGGACCGGGGATCAAATGCCCGAAGAAAAAATAGGTGATAAAAACAGAACATACGATCGGTAACGTCCACCCCCATGCCTGCCGAGTTGCCTCAATACAAATCCCTATGGCGACAATCCCAACAATAACATCCGTCAGTTCGGGGAACCCAATATCTTCTTCCAGCCGTGTCAGGTTCAGCCCCACATAAAGTGTGACACCAATTGCTAGCGTAATAAGCAGGCCCTGCGTTATCTTTGCGGGAGCTGTTTTGGCCACCATTAACCGGTCCAGAAATATGATCAGAAATAGAAATGCTAGATGAAGGTTTTGATGCTCAAAACTACCGAGGACCACCCCATATACCGTGAACAAGTGATAGATAACCATGCCGACCGCTGTAAGTGTCAGCAGGAACCTAATTGACCTTTGAAAAAGCGATAGACTAAGATCAGGGGAAGTGGGAGCGTCCATTTGAACATCACCTTTGAATAAAGAACGCTCTTCCCGGCACCGCCAGAAAGAGCGCAAATATATGAGACAATTTAGTCGACTAAGCCGGCTTCTTTGTACGCTTTCAGAGCACCCGGATGGATATTCTCAGCCTTCCAGCCATAAGCCAACGTTTCCGGTGCCATCAATTTGCCAAGGGCGTGATAGTCCTTAAACTCACCAACATTATCGATGATCATTTTCGTGAGTTTGTAAGCTTTGTCATCACTAAATTCTGGATATGCGACCCAAGCAATGGCGTCAAAAAACCCGTCAAGCGGCGCATCTAGCCCAATGACTGCGCCCTTTGGGACCGCAATATGATTGACACCGACACCAGAATCCATGGTCTTCTGAACGGCTTCTTTGCCCCACGGGATATGATATAAGGTACGGCCAGATGCCATTAGCTCCGCTGTTTGCGGGCTCGGCTTAAATTCACCGCTGGCAACATTTGCATACCCACCAATGATTGCAGCATCTACTTTGCCATCCAGTAAAGCCTGAGCCGCCGGTTTGGTACCAAGACGTTCGATGGTTATTTTGTCGTGTAATCCCCATCCCTTAGTAAGTAATAACTCAGGTTCTACAGTCCACAGAATTTGCGGTGGCCTCCCCAAAGCAACACGCTTACCAACTAAGTCTTTAATAGACTTAATGTCTGGGTCGAACGTCGCCAGCCAAACGGAGCCTAGAAGGTAATTTGCAATCAATTTTGCTGGCGGATACTTCTCTTTAAAGGGCTTCATGCCGTTTACAGCAAGATATCCCAAGCCCGTTGTATAGGGCGTGAAGGTGGACGCTTTGAGATCTGGCTCCTTTCCAAGTTTCCGCACATTGAATACTAAACCCGGAGATTCAGAAGCGACAATGCCAACCGCCCCTTTAGTTTTTTTGGAGATTTGCTCAATCGCATTTCCAAGCGCATAACTACCCGTCCCAAATGGACCAGCCATCAAAGAAAGCTCGTCGGCAGCTTGAGCTGGACCCGCAGTTATCCAAATTGCCCATAGGGCGGCGAGTGACGTTAAAATTCGATTTCTCATATTGAACCCTCCTTATTCATTAAATTTTCTTCTTGTTGGCTAGCCTTGATCGGCTAGTTCTCAGCGC
Source organism: uncultured Alphaproteobacteria bacterium (assembly GCA_913062525.1). Classification (GTDB taxonomy): domain Bacteria; phylum Pseudomonadota; class Alphaproteobacteria; order Sneathiellales; family Sneathiellaceae; genus Sneathiella. Next base: position 7,042 of record CAJXWA010000080.1, read on the forward strand.
TGAGTGAAAAATAAAATCACTCAATGCAATTTTTACACTTGCGATAACTCAAAATTCATATTATGTTTCATATAATGAAACTTCATTTTGTATATTGAAACTCTATTCACTATAGCGCTATACTGTCAACAGAAAACAGGGGTCTCCTTTTTGGGAGCCGTTTGTGGCATGCTATTTTTTCAAGCCGAAATGCAGGAATTGGGGACAATCCGATTATGGTTCAGGACACCACATTACAAACCGTTAGCCGCGCCGTGGCGGTATTACGGTGCTTTGAGGGGGGATCTCTCGACCTCTCCCTAAAAGAGCTGACAAACCGAATGTCATTGAACAAAGTGACCGTGCTTCGCCTAGCACGAACCCTTGTGAAAGAAGGGTTGCTTGTTCACGATTCTCGCACAGGATTATACCGGTTGTCCTTTGGCTGTATTGGACTTGCCCGCAAATTGCTCGACCGTGATGGGCTTTCAAACTGCGCTCTGCCGTTCATGGAAAAGGTCCGCATGCGCACCAATGAGACCGTGTGTCTTATCGTGCGCGAAGAAAATGACCGGGTTACCACTCATACCCTACCCAGCTTCCAGCCTTTTCGGTTTGTCCTTGAAGTTGGCGATCGCCGTCCTGTTCATTTGGGCGCTGCGGGACAATGCCTCATTTCTGAACTGCCGGGTGACGAGCTTGATATCATTATGAAACGGGCGAGCGAGATCCCGGGTTCGAACAATTACGGTATTAGCGAAGAAAAAGCCCGCGAACGCTTACAAGGCGTTCGGCAAAAAGGATGGGCAATTGGACGGTCCGAATGGTCCGCAGAAGCCGCCGGTGCCGCCGCCCCCATCAAGGGACCAGATGGTTCCGTGCGCGGAGCCATCAGTGTTGTTCTGCCGGTTTCCCGTGCATCCGACGAGCATATGGAAAATTGTGCACGGATAGCCAAGGAGGCAGCGGCCCAAACATCCGAAGAGCTAGCAAAACAACATCAATAGGAAATCTACCGGTATGACGAATGCGGAAAATGGCGGCGATCAAAACCAGCCCCTACACGGTTTAAAAATACTGGATATTTCCACCATGATCGCGGGGCCTGTGGCCAGTACATTGCTTGCCGATTTTGGAGCGGAAGTGATCAAAGTTGAATTGCCCGGCGTTGGAGATAGTTTGCGCCAGCTTCCACCCCATAAAGAAGGCGCACCCCTTTGGTGGAAGGTTACGAACCGCAATAAAAAAGGCATTACACTCGATCTTCGAAAAGAAGAAGGCAAAGAAATTTTCCGGCGTCTTATTCCAAAATTTGATGTTCTCACTGAAAATTTTCGCCCCGGAACCTTGGACAAATACGGTTTTAGTCGCGAAATATTGAAAGAGCTAAACCCCGATCTGATCATTTTACGGATTACCGGATACGGCCAAACTGGGCCCATGGCATCGCGACCGGGTTTCGCCCGAATTGCAGAAGCATATTCCGGATTTACCGCCCTTTGCGGCACGCCTGACCGACCCCCCATGCATATTGGCTACCCCATTGCAGATGGTGTAACAGGCATGTTCGGCGCCATTGGCATTTTGATCGCCTGCTTTCGCCAGAAAACCCGCAAAGATGCCCACGGCGAAGAGATTGATTTGTCGCTGGTCGATTCCATGCTCCGCATGCTCGAATTTTCAGTTATCGAATATGACCAGCTTGGTGTCGTTCGGGAACGTTCTGGCAATCGCAGTCAGTATGCTGGCCCCAGTAACGTCTATCTGACAAAAGACCAACGCTGGTTTTCCATGAGCGCGTCGGCTCAACCTGTGTTTGCCCGCCTAACCCATACAATTGGCAGGCCTGACCTCCTTGAAAATCCAAATTTTGCAACTAATCCGGCTCGGGTTAAAAATGCAGGCGCCCTTGATGACATCATCAAGCCGTGGATCGCCGACCGAAACATAGACGACATCATGGAGATTTTTGAAAGAGATGGTATCTCAGGTGGCCCCGTGAATGATGCCGCCGATGTTTTCCACTCAAAGCACTTAAGAGAGCGGAATTCATTCATTGAAATCGAAGACAGTGAGCTTGGCCCAGTTACCATGCAAAACGTTATTCCAATAATGACAGAAGCCCCCGGAAAAGTTCACAGTACCGGACCTACACTCGGTCAAGATACCGATGATATATTATCAACAATGCTAGAGCTAACCGACGCAGAAATCGCTGACCTTCGATCCAAAAATGTTATTTAGAAGCTCGGCGCGCTGCATAAATAACTCTGGAAATGCGTCAAGTAGTCGAAATACAAATTCACAAGAATGTAACCCGCTGCCTGCGAATTGCCAACGCGCCACGAATAGAGCATTGCAATTGGTAAGTAAGGCGAATTCAGGTTACATTACTGGCATACCGGATGCGGCCTCCATTCAATACTGTACATTTCTAATAAGCATTGATGTAAACAACATATGTGCTGCAGAGTATCAAAATATCGGTAAATATGAATGTGCCGATCTGTCACGCCGACAATCAAATGCCTATGGGAATGCTCTGCCTCAAATTGAGGCTATCGCCATATCTTCATCAGTAAAACAAGCTCGGAATAAATGTAATATAAGATAGAAAGCGGCCTATAGGTACACGAACTCTCTTTCTCTGGTTTCTGGGAATTAAACTGAAGAGGCGGCCTTCTGTCTTAACCACAAAAAATCAAAATCACTAATCATTGCAACCTCAGGAAACCGCTGAAATTTCCTGTACAACCTCAGCTTCCAAAATACCGTCCACTTCTCCGCGGTCTGCATTTCGCCAGTGTAGACTGTCAAATCTGTCACAGGATGGGCAATGAGCGGTCCATTTTACCTCTTGGCGGCCGCAGCCATTGCAAATCCATAGTGGATCTTGCGGGGCTTCGGTGCTTTTGATGATCCAATTGCGAGCCGCCGCCGCATCGGCATTTGCTTTCTCTTCCAGCTCAGCCAACATTCGGTAGACAATTGCAGTCGGTTCACCCGACGCCAAATTCGTTAAATACTTGCGAGCATCTCCCCATTCGCGAGCATCCAAGGCCGCTCTTGCTAGGGCGAAGTTGCTATATCTATAGTCTCCGCCAGCAGAACCAAAGATCGTTTTAGCGCGGATCAGCCAGTCGCTTTCGCTCTCCAATGGGACTAAGTTTTTGACCATGCTCACCACATCAGGATGCGGCGTCCGGGCCCAAATTGCAGACACAAGTTTATCCCGTTTCCGATCAGCTGGGCTGAGTTTCAGCAAAAGAGTAGCCGCGGGAATAAAATCAGGATCCGATTTGTGCGCAGATTGAACCAGCGTCAGCGCCCCGAGTGTATCTTCTGTATCTAGCTTAGTCAGGGCACGTTGATAATCAATCACTGCCCGTAAATGCGGCAAGGCACTATTTTTTGCAGCTTTTCCTCGTGGCATTTTTGGCAAAATGGCCGCAGCAGCCGCGTAATCGCGGGTCTTCAACTGAAGATCCAACAACTCTTTTAGCACCCATTCTGTTCCGGGTTTAAAGGCGTCCGCACGGGTTGCAAGTGTAATTGCCCCTTGCAAATCATTGGCTGATTTTGCAAGCGCTATTAGCCCTCTAAGGCCCATCAGCTCTGTTTCAGGGTTCTCGGCCATGCGGTCATAATAAACTTTTGCCGCCCGGTCATCTTGATACAGCTCTGCGGCTTGCGCTGCGAGCAATAACGTCATGGGCGCGCCTTTTAGATGTCTTTCAGCTTCAATGGCAGCACGGCGGGCGCCTTCAGCGTCGCCTGCGGCAATAGCCACCATGCCATTGCTGATAGCGTCCAGACCACGGCCCCGCTTCCGGCTCGCAAAGGCTCCGCCAAGACGGCCGGGACTTGCCCGCATCCACCGATATATGTTGATTAATATGGCAATCATTAAAGCTGTGATAGCCAGGGCCGCCACAAGCACGATGACGCTCGTCTCAATGACATAACTGCTCCACCGCAGCTCTACACTGCCGGGGTTATCGGCAAGCCAAACACCTGCAAGTGCCAATAGGGCGATGAGAACAAACAAATAAATTGATCGCAGCATATGAGCCCCCTAGTTCGCAGTTTGTTTTTCAAGAACGGCTGTGGCGGTTACTTTTTCAAGCAACCTCTCAAGCGCCGTATCCACATTGAGCCTGTTTTCTGCGCGCATCAACCAAGGCGCGGCAACTTTCGCAGGCTCGTCACTCAATTTCTTGAGAAGCTCAACTCCTTCCGATAAGTCACCGGCGAGGATTTTCTCTTCTGCACGGGCAACGAGAGCATCAACCCCCTCTCCCGATACATCGTCAACACGGCGGAATTTCACCAAAGAAGCCAAGTTATGAAGGGTTTTCCCATACCATGTATCGCTGCTGGGAAGGCGGGCGGCTTGCGTACTGTCCGTTGCCACTGCTGCAAATTCTTCGGTCAGTTCGCGAACGGTTGCGGCTCCTGTTTTTGCCGCCGAATTCATGGACGCGAGATCACCTTGCAGTGCTTCAGGGGCAACGGCTAAGGCCTGCCTCAACGCGCCTGCAAATGGCTGATTAGTCCGGCTTTCTCTGTGTAATTGACCCAGCGCTAGCAAAATAAGTGTCTCGTCCCCGTTTTCATTGTTTTGGGAAGCTCGCACGGCCTGCGCTTTTAAGGCATCGCTCAACGTGCCAATTTGAGATTGTTGATCTGCAAACTCTGTTGTTGCTAAAACTTGATCTCTTTGAAGTGTCGCAAACTCTTTTGCTAAAGTCGTCAGCTCTGTCTCAAGCCGATTAATTTCTGCTCTCGAAACACCAGACACAATAGGTGCAGATGCTGTAGGGTCAGATGCTGGGGCAGCTGCGATTTGACCAGGTGCCGCTTTCACTTCTGCATCCAACTCACCAAGTGAGACTTGTAAGTCGTGGGCTTGTCCCTCTGCTGATGCCAACCGATCGGCAAATGCGGTTAAATCACTTTGTGTTTTCGAGGCCGCTTGTTCAACCTGACTTTTCAGGGCAGATATCTCCATCAAATTTTGTTCACTGCGCGCTTTTGCCGTGCTGTTGGCTGCGATCACGCCTTCGAGTTTCACTATTCGATCGTCTAGGAGTTTATCAGTGCCTTGCGCGCCAAGGTACCCTTGCAGGATATTTCGGCTTTGTTCTGGCAGAATATTTGACACTTGCGGCAAAATGAGAGGCCAAGCAGCGAGCCCCAAACAGAAGACGAAAAATAATATTGCCGCATTTCGAAGGATATTTGATTTTGGCGGTACGACTGCCGGACCTGATTTGGGAGGCATCGTTTTTCCGGCCCCATCACTATTACCAGCCGTTTTTGCCTCAGGAATGGGAGAGTTCACGGCTGACTTTGACTGATCGTCCGGTTTGTTGGCCGCCGTGTTAGCTGTTGCTTCCTGTTTCGGTGTCTTAGACACAGTATGCTCCCTTTGCCTGTCAGGCTTTCTTGTTTGTTCGTCTATATCCGTTGCCGGATTTTTCTCAATCAATTGCAACAAAGCCTCTTCAGTTGGGCGCCTTGATACAAAAACACGGCCAAATTTTAGCCCCTCAATCTCACTTGCCACATTCGCGCTTAAACACCATGCATCTAGCTTTTCTAGATGTGTATTTAAACCCACTGCGTCAACTATCCTTTTAAAGACTTTTGCCGTGTGCGGTGAAAACAACAGGATACCATCCAATTTGCCTTCAGATACAACCGAAAAGGTTTCAGAAGAGAATTTTTCAGCCTCAATTGCATCATACAAGATTTCACGGCGATAAGAAAACCCAGCAACTTCCAATTGGGACCCTAAATCACCTGCTACGCGAGCGCCGCCAGCATGAAGCAGCGTCCCTTTATCTATTGCTGCATTTTGCGAAATAAGATCGCCGAGACCAGCAACATCTCCATCAGCCGAGAGAACCGTTTTGAAGCCCGCATATTTTGCAGCTTTAGCCGTTTTGTCTCCAACTGCAAACAACGGAAGGTCTCTGTTTTCAGTAACCTTCACCAAACCCGCAAGCCCATTTGCGCTGGTAACGACAAAGGCTTGCACGCCCTTCAAATCCAGATCGGTGGTCTCATTAAAAACAATTTCAAGCAACGCCGAGCAAACGGTCTCGTGGCCGCTCGCTCGCAATTTGTCTGACAGTATTTTCGCCGATTTTTCCGGTCTGGTAATAAGAAGTTTCATGGGTCCTATATCTGAAAGACTGAGAAATCCGGTCCTGCTTTTACGCGAAGTTCCTCGCCAAGGCGGCGACCGAGGGCATTTGCGTCCTCGATATCGCTGGTTCCCTCCACGTCAAATCGCTCTGATCCGTCGGGACTTAGTAAGCTTGCAACCAAATGAATTTGATTATTATCGGTTAAAACTGCGTGACCCGCAATTGGTGTTCTGCAGGAGCCATCCAATTCTGCGAGCATAGCCCTCTCGGCGTTTACCCGAATTTGGCTTTCCGTGTGATTGATGGCAGCAAGAAGCTCTCCGGTATCTGTATCTGCGACACGATGCTCAATTCCAATGGCGCCTTGGGCCACGGCAGGTAACATGTCTTCAGCTTCCAGCGCGTGGGTAATCACATGTTCTTTTTTCAAGCGGCGCAAACCTGCATACGCCAGCAATGTGGCGTCGGCTTGTCCTTCGGATAATTTACGAAGGCGCGTATCAACGGCGCCGCGAAACAGGCAAACTTTCAAATCAGGTCGGCGGTTGAGAATCTGTGCTTGCCGGCGAAGACTGGATGTTCCCACAACAGAGCCCGCTTTTAGCTCGTCCAGCGTATCACCGCTTGCCGAAATAAAAACATCCCGCGGATCTTCTCGCGGTAAAATACAATCAATGATCAAACCATCAGGCAATTTTGTTTCCATATCTTTCATGGAATGTACGGCAAAATCGATATCCCCTCGGATTAAGGCTTCTTCTATCTCTTTGACAAACAAGCCTTTTCCGCCCGCTTCGCTTAACGCCCTGTCTTGAATTTGATCCCCTGTTGTTGTGATAACAACAATCTCTAGGTCGTTTTCAGACAGTTTATCAGGGTGGGCTTTCAGTAATCTATCCCGAGTTTCATAGGCTTGTGCCAATGCCAAAGGGCTTCCCCGAGTACCAATTCTGTATTTTTTGTGGGTCGTCATGTTGCGAGTTTACCTATTCAGTGCTAGAGCCATACACAATTTGCACCGCTTTTGAACAGAAAACAAATGATTGTCCTCGGGTTAGAAAGTAGTTGCGATGAAACTGCTGCTGCTGTCGTTACGGCAGAAGGCAAGATATTGTCAAATGTCGTTTTGTCGCAGGTTGAAGAACATGCCCCCTTTGGTGGGGTCGTGCCAGAGATTGCTGC
>CAJXWA010000081.1 GCA_913062525.1 uncultured Alphaproteobacteria bacterium
CCCGCCGCAACTATTGCTAATTCAAAGCTCGCTGCAGCAAACGGAAAAATACATATTATTGGAACAACTGGACTCAGCAACGAAGAGCAAGCGACCCTTGAAGAGGCCGGCGCCACAGGCGTAATTGTCCAAGGTGCGAACATGAGCCTTGGCGTAAACTTGCTCGCCTTACTGACCAAAAAAGTAGCGTCTATTCTGGACGATGAATTTGACATTGAAGTTCTTGAAATGCATCACCGCCATAAAGTAGATGCCCCCTCTGGCACAGCACTTCTACTGGGTAAAGCCGCAGCAGTTGGCCGTGATGTTGATCATGATAGCGTCGCAGATCGCGGCCGTGACGGCATCACTGGCGCCCGTAAAAAAGGCGATATCGGATACGCAGCTCTTCGGGGCGGAAACGTAATCGGTGATCACACGGTGATGTTTGCAGCAGAAGATGAAATCATCGAAATTTCCCACAGATCAGGCAGCCGAGCCATATACGCACGTGGCGCTGTACGTGCCGCCCTTTGGGCAAGAAGCAAAGAGCCCGGTAATTATGACATGATGGACGTTCTCGGCCTAGAAGACTAAGAGACCGACAAAATATTGCGGCCTCTATGAAGGGCAGAGGTGATCTCTTTCATCACCTCTTCTTTTTCTTCCAGATTCAAGAAACTCCCAATCTCTGCCGCTTCGTTTCGGCTGCGGATCAATAACATCTCCCCCTCGATCACACAGCGCGACCAATAGGATTGAAACGTCCGGCATTTTTCCTCGCCGCGAGGAGAAATGGCGCAAACAATCAGTTCTCCCTCCATGATTTCGATCACTTCGCGCTTCTGACCCTCGCGGTAATTCAGCCGAAAAGCCACATACACCAAAAGTACGTCCAACCCAAAGAAACCGAATACGGGCCACGCCCCCATCATTAAGAACGCCATCCCAGCCGTAAAACTTATGCCACCAATAAATATCATCAAAATTAGGAAGCCCCGCGGCGGTAAACTGCGATGCGGAGATAGGGACAGCGTATAAGGTTTTTGCGGGCGTTCGGGGGTCATCATACCACTTTAGTTATGAATAAAGGCGGCGCAGTCAAATGAAGATTGCACAAGGCATCTAGCTGTGCCAATAACAGTTTTATGAAAAAGGCTGACATAAACGAATTTTTCCGCCGCATGAGCGAAGATAATCCCGACCCCAAAGGGGAGCTGGATTACGTAAATACGTTCACATTGCTTGTGGCCGTTGTGCTATCGGCGCAGGCAACCGACGTGGGTGTAAACAAGGCAACTGGGCCATTATTTGCCATAGCAGATACGCCTGAAAAGATGTTTGCCCTTGGCGAAGATACGGTCCGCGATTATGTCAAATCTATTGGCCTGTACAAAACCAAAGCTAAAAACGTCATCAAATTGTGCGAAGCCTTAATCCGAAATCATGACAGCGTCGTTCCGCAAACACGGGATGAGCTAGAAGAACTCGCCGGAGTTGGCCGAAAAACAGCCAATGTTGTCTTAAACATTGCTTTTGGACAGCCCACCATCGCTGTGGACACCCATCTATTTCGGTTGGGTAACCGAACCGGAATTGCACCGGGGAAAACGCCGCTTGAGGTGGAAAAGAAGCTGGAGAAACGCATTCCCAAGGAATATATGCGAGACTCGCATCATTGGATGATTTTGCATGGGCGCTACATTTGCAAAGCCCGCAAACCCGATTGCCATAAATGCATTGTCGAGGATCTGTGTAAATTCAAAGGGAAAACAACGGCCGTTTAATAGCGACTATTGAACCTACGGCGGTGCCTTACCCGAGAATTTTTGCTTGAGAGACACCAACGCGATTGAGCTGGCTTTTAAAGCACGGCTTGCTATCTGCTTTTTGGCCGACATCGCGGTCGTTCATGGAAAAATATTTCACCCGTAGCGTTCCATTTGCATCATCTTCTGGATAGAAGACAAGATGCAACGCGCATTTACTGGTCAAATACTGCCAAACCTGCGCCGGTTTGTCTTTCCTTAGCAAAACAGGTTTGCCAAAAACCGCTTCGATCTCAGCAGTCGATTTTCCGCGAAGCACCCCAACAGACGGCAACGGAATAGACGGCACAGCCTCTTTTTCCAGAACTTTGGGAAGAGGTTCAGGTTTTTTTGGCAAAGCCGCCAGCGATATGGTCTTTTCTGGCGTCACCAAAGGTGCACTAACGACAGCAGGTTTTTCTACCGTGTTTGATGCAGATTGGGTCGTTGCCCCGCAGGCGCCTAAAACAAGCGGCAACAGAATAACCGGAATGCTAGCTTTCAACATCATGTAATTTCAACGGCTTTAGAGCCATCTAGTGTTTTCGCCCGCGTCTTATACAAATGAACCATGGTTGCAGTGGCGATGATGGGAACGATCAGGTTTAAAATGGGAATTGTCATGCAAAAGGCAACAGCAATACCCGTTAGGAATATTTCCGTCCCGCCGATTTTACGGAGCTTATTCACTGTCGGCATTTCATGATGACGGATCGCCACTTGTTGGAAAAATTCCCGGCTGAGCAAATAGCCATTGAGAACATAATAGACCACAAGATTTACACCCGGAATAAGATAGAGCGGTAACGCAAGTATGTTGCAGCCAATTATAATGGCAAAGAACTTGAGCGCGTCCCAGACACTTGACCACAGCGGGATGTCGCGCGCAGGCGTGTCACCCGGATAGTGTTTGGCCTCCACCGCATCGGCAATATCATCCAGCAGGATTCCGATAACAGCTGCCATAGACAAGGGAAAGATAAACAGAGCAATAATAAATGCACCTGCACCGCTTAACCAGCCAACAATAGTATTGATCCAATCCCAGTCAGATTGCGGGATCAAGCCCGTTAGCTGGAATATCACGACAAAAGTAAAGATGAGGGCGAGCAGCGAATAAAGCAGTGATTTCAATAACACTGATCTAAATGCAGGATCTGTCATCTGCATAATGGCTTTGTTAATTGCCGGTATCACGTCGCGCCCCCAAAGTAACTTTTAATATGAACTTGGCTTCATGTAGTTGTTTATACTCTTATATGCAATCCCTTTTGTGCAATTTTCACAGGGTCCAATTATCTTGGATCCACAGGAACCATGCCTGCAAATTGATGATCTTGCTCAAATAATGAGGCTGCTTTTAACACTAAATCCTCCCGGTGAGCCGGCGCCATAATCTGCAACCCAACTGGTAAACCTGATTTGGTAAATCCACACGGAACCGATATGGCAGGACAACTTGTATTGGGCAGCAAGTATGTTTGCGCGAGCCACGCGATATAGTTGTCAAACTTAACCCCGTTCACTTCCCGAATGGATCTGATCTCATGATCAAACGGCGGAACCATCACAGTCGGCGTTAGAAGCAAATCATAGGTTCCAAAGAACTTGGCGACCCTGTGATAAAGCGCTCCCTGCTCTCTTTGCGCCCAACCAATGTTTTCGGCTGTGAGTTTGAGGCCAGATTCAATATTCCATATCACATCAGGTTTCAGCATATCCCGGTGGGTTTCAAGTTTTGGTCCGTGGGTTGCGGCAAATTGCGCAGCCCGCAAAATTTGGAAAATATCGTCGCCGCCAGAGGTATCAAAACAATCCTCCTCCATTGCATTAGCATGACGTTGAAACGACTGCGCCGCCTTTGCGCAGATTTCAGCAACTTCAGCATCAATGGGGCATTGCCCAAGATCCGGGCTATAAGCGACTTTGCCAAATTTGTGGGGCTGCTTAATAACGTCTGAATATAAATAGTCTGGCGTGGGTAGGCTGATGGGATCGACTATATGTTCGCCCACCATCACATCCAGCATCAAGGCCACATCAGCGACTGTTCGGCCCATTGGGCCCTCAACCGAGCCTACGCCGAAGGGAAGTCCGCTTGGTCCATGCGGAACACGCCCAGGGGATGGTCGCAAGCCCACAACCCCAGTAAAACTCGCTGGAATACGCAAACTGCCGCCAAGATCACTGCCTTGCGCTAGCCATACTTGACCGGCAGCGAGTGCCGCACCAGAACCACCAGATGATCCACCCGGTGTTTTCGTCGTGTCCCATGGGTTTGTTGTTGTTCCAAGGACTTCATTGAACGTTTGTGCCCCTGCACCAAATTCCGGCGTATTTGCTTTACCGATGACAATGGCGCCGCGCTCTTCCAAACGCTCAACCATAATATCTGAATAATCAGCGATATTATCTGCGTAAATCGGTGAGCCCATGGTGAAGCGGACGTCTTTTACTGCCGTCAGATCTTTAATCGCGATGGGTAATCCGTGAAGATATCTGGCGCCATGCTCTGCCGCCTTCTCTTTGGTAATTTCTCCAGCACGCTCCCGCGCCCTATCAAAACAACGAATTGGCAGGGAATTTACGGCATCGTCCGTCGCTAAAATACGGGCTTCTGCGGCGTCTATAAGTTCAAGCGGGGATATCTCACCAGCCTTCAGCTTTTCTACTGCTTCTGTGGCAGTTAGCTTTATTAAGTCATCCATAACTTATTGATGGCAAAATTCCCAGCAAATGTACAGCCCCGCCTTGCACACCCACCGGGAAGCGCTATACTCCGCCGCGCTTCCTTAACCGCTGGAGATACCATGACCAATACTCGTTTTGACACAACATGCATCGGCAACGCCATTGTCGACGTGATCAGCAAAATTGATGACGATTTTTTGACTCGTGAAAATCTTGTTAAAAACTCCATGAACCTGATCGACGAAGCCCGTGCGGAAGATTTATATTCCAAAATGGGCAGCTCCGTTGAAATCTCAGGGGGATCAGCTGGAAACACAGCGGCCGGTGTTGCGTCCCTTGGCGGTCGAAGCAACTATATTGGTAAAGTTCGCAACGATCAGCTTGGCGATATTTTTGCTCATGATATTCAAGCCAGCGGCGTGAATTTTGAAACCCCAAGAAGCGAGCAAGGCGCGGCAACTGCACGCAGCTTTGTTTTAGTGACACCAGATGCCCACAGAACCATGAACACTTATTTGGGTGCCTGCGTTGGCCTCGGCCCAGACGACATCGACCCTGAAATCATTGCAGCCTCTGCTGTCACTTATATGGAAGGGTACCTATGGGATCCCGATGGCGGCAAAGCAGCCTTTCGAAAAGCGGCCAAAATCGCTCATGAAGCGGAACAACGGGTATCGCTGACATTATCAGATAGCTTCTGTGTGGATCGTTTCCGTAGCGAGTTTATCGACTTTATTGATGGCGGTGTTGATATTCTCTTTGCCAATGAAGACGAGATTAAATCTCTTTATCAAACCGATCAACTCGACGTGGCCGTAAATGCAATCCGGGACAGCGTGGAAATTGCCTGTATTACCCGAAGTCACGAAGGCTCTCTCATTTTACAGGGCGATACAAATGTAGAAGTTGCCGCTGATCGCAGTGTTGATGTGGTTGATACGACTGGTGCTGGTGATTTATACGCGTCAGGTTTTCTATACGGTTTTACAAATGGCCGAAGCTTAGCCGAAAGCGGCGCAATCGCCTCTATCGCAGCGGCAGAAGTTATCAGCCATATGGGCGCGCGTCCGGCCGTAGATTTAAAAGAATTGATCGCCTCCCGAATGGGCTAAGCCCCCTGCGCTCAATGCAGCACTTGACAGAAGACCGGTGACGAAACACTGTCATCTTGTATCAGCGCAGGAAAAATATGACAGTGACGGGCGGCAAAAAAACGCAGAAACACTCGGATAGAAGCTGGCTAAAGACGGAAAATCTTCGTCTTTTCAGCGGGCTTGTCCTGATGCTGTTCCTGACAATGCACCTCTTAAACCACAGTCTCGGCCTTATCTCGCTTGAAGCGATGGAAGCTGGCCGTCTTGTTTTTGTGGGTTTGTGGCGCAGTCCCCCTGGAACTATTCTGCTGATCTTGGCCATGGCAGTGCATATTGCCCTAACGTCAGCAAAACTCCTCGCGCTTCGGTCTTTTCGGCGCATTCCCCCTAAAGAAATTGTGCAAATTATAATGGGTCTGGCAATTCCTCCGTTGTTGATTGGTCATATTGTGGGCACACGTGTTGCCCACGAAGCCTTTGGGATTACCGACAACTACACTTACGTGCTGTTTTTTGTGTGGATTGTAACGCCAATTGAAGCCCTACTTCAGAGTGTTGGATTGATCGTTGCTTGGGTGCATGGATGTTTAGGTTTGCATTTTTGGCTTCGATTGAAGCCTTGGTACGAAAAGCAATATCCGTTTCTATATAGCGCCGCTTTAATTTTACCCATTCTTGCCCTAACCGGATTTCTCGTCGGCGCGACGGAAATTGAATTCCTAGCGCGAGATGCCGCTTGGCGGACACATCTCATTCAAAGCCTTAATGTGACACAAGAAGATTCTCAATGGATTTATCAGGTTCGCGATTATGGTCATTACGGCATGATCGCGGCATTAGCTGTTTTGCTATTAAGCCGCCTGTTTTGGTTTATTCATTTTCGAAAAGAACGCCTTGTCACAGTTCAGTACCCTGAAGGCAAGACCGTCTCAGCACCACCCGGCACGACAGTGCTGGACATTAGTAAGCAAGGCGGCATTCCCCATGCCTCAGTTTGCGGGGGGCGCGGACGGTGTTCAACATGCCGCATACGAGTAACGGAAGGCGCCGATACACTGGCACCACCGAGTGATGCTGAGCTTGCCGTCCTGAAGCGGGTTGGCGCTATTGAGGGCACACGGCTTGCCTGTCAGGTCCCTGTGCTTGCAAATCTATCAGTTGTCCCCTTGCTTCCCGACAAAGCGTCCCACAAACATTCTTTTGCAAAACCAGCCTATCTTCAGGGACGCGAGAAAGACATCGCCATTCTATTTGCAGATTTGCGAGCGTTCACCAAATTTTCTGAAGATAAATTACCCTATGACGTCGTCTTCGTCATAAACCAGTATTTCCGCCATATGGGTGAAGCCATTGAGGGATCTGGAGGCCATCTTGATAAATTTATTGGTGACGGTGTGATGGCCTTATTTGGCCTGGAAGATGATCCCGCAACTGCTGCAAAAAAAGCTCTTAAAGGGGCGAAAGCCATGGCGGATGCTTTGGATGTTATGAATACAAACCTGAAATCAGATCTGGGCGAGCCACTCAAAATTGGTATTGGCATTCATATGGGGCACGTGATTATTGGTGAAATGGGCTATGGTAAAACCACTTCTATCACGGCCATCGGGGATGCTGTAAATACGGCAAGCCGCCTGGAGGCCATGAACAAAGAATATACCAGTCAGCTTATTTTCTCTGACCGTATTGCAGTTGAAGCAGGATTTACGGGTCCTGCACAAAAAGAAGAAGTCATCGTGCGGGGACGGAAAAACCCGCTCAACATTCATGTGATTGAAAATGCTCGCACATTGATCCTGCAGGACTAGTAGTTAGCCTTGCATTCCCCGGGCCATACTGCCTTTTTGTATTTTTTGGCCACCCATTATATGCACATGGAAATGGGGGACAAGTTGTCCTGCATTTTCGCCGTTATTTGAAACCAAGCGATATCCATCACCCGGCAAGCCAAGATCTCGAGCAATTTGGCCCACTCTCGCAAAAAAGCTTCCAATTTCTAGGGCTGTTGCACGGGCCGTAAAATCCTCTAAGTCCACATAGGCGGCCTTTGGGATCACCAGAATATGTACCGGTGTTTTCGGAGCTATATCGTTAAAAGCTAAAATGGTTTCATCTTCAAAAACCGTATCATTAGGGATTTCATGCCTCAGGATTTTAGCAAAAATATTATCGTTATCGTAACCCATAATCGGTCTTCAATCCTCTAATCTGGAGGCTTTTTCAACAAGGCCCGATAGGCCTTCACGTTCTGCCAATTTATTATAAATCTCAGACGGTTCCACCCCTGCATCTGCCCAAAGAACGAACATATGATAGAGAAGATCAGCACTTTCCGAAATGATCTCTTGCTTATTCTCAAGCGCCGCTGCGAGAGCAAGCTCTACGCCCTCTTCGCCAACTTTCTGCGCAATTTTTTGAGTTCCCTTAGCGAATAACTTGGCCGTGTAGGAACTGTTTGCATCCGCTGTTTTACGGGCAGAAATAGTCTCGAATAGACGATCAAGAATTTCAGAATTGGCAGTCATATGGCCCCCTATAATCTAACAGGGATGCCAGCATCCCTCATGGTTTCCTTGGCTTCGCGAATTGTGTGTTCCCCAAAATGGAAAATAGACGCGGCAAGAACGGCCGTTGCATGACCTTCCAGAACACCTTCTGACAAATGATCCAGCGTTCCCACACCGCCAGAGGCGATGACCGGTATTGTCACGGCATCAGCAATAGCGCGCGTTAGCGGAAGATTAAAACCTTCGCGGGTTCCGTCGCGGTCCATAGACGTCAGTAATATCTCGCCTGCGCCATAGTCAGCCATTTTTTTGGCCCACTCAATGGCATCGATACCGGTTTCTTTACGGCCGCCATGGGTGAATATTTCAAATTTCCCGGGCGCCGTCTTTTTGGCATCTACAGCAACAACAATGCACTGATTACCAAATTTTTGCGCCGCTTCCCGAACGAATTCAGGATTATCTACTGCTGCGGTATTAATGGAAACCTTGTCTGCACCCGCCAATAAAAGCTTTCGTACATCTTCAACAGTTCGCACACCGCCGCCGACCGTCAACGGCATAAAGCATTGCTCAGCCGTTCTGCGGATCACGTCATACATGGTTTCTCGGTTATCTGAACTTGCCGTGATATCCAAAAAACACAGCTCATCTGCACCCTGTTCATCGTAAATACGGGCTTGTTCCACAGGGTCACCTGCATCAATTAGATCAACAAAATTGACCCCTTTGACGACCCGCCCGTCTTTCACATCCAAACAAGGGATCACTCTTGCTTTAAGCATTTGCCTGTTCCACCATTTTAAGGGCCGCAGCGGGATCAATGCGACCGTCATACAGCGCACGTCCAATAATTACACCTTCAATGCCGCTATCCTGCACCTTCAATAATTCTTCCACATCACGAATGGAGGCAACACCACCAGAGGCAATAACCGGAATTGATATTAGAGCGGCAAGGTCGCGAGTGGCTTCCACATTAACACCCTGCAACGCTCCGTCCCGATCGATATCAGTGTAGATGATAGCTTCCACGCCAGCGTCTTCAAATTTTCTGGCAAGATCAAGCGCCGACGTCTCACTCGTCTCCGCCCATCCTTCAACAGCAACCATGCCATCGCGGGCGTCGATGCCCACAGCAACATGCCCTGGGAAAGCTTTACAGGCAGATTTTACAATCTCAGGATCCCGGAGCGCAATGGTTCCAAGGATAACGCGGCTTATTCCTTTTTCGAGCCACATCTCAATGGTTTTCAAATCCCGGATACCACCGCCTAGTTGAGCAGGAACGTCTGTCGCCGCCAAAATTGCTTCAACCGCAGAGGCATTAACAGGTTTACCTTCAAATGCGCCGTTCAAATCCACCAAATGAATACGTTTGAACCCAGCGTCTTTAAACGCTGCCGCTTGATTACCGGGATTGTTGTTAAACACTGTGGCCGCATCCATCTCACCGCGGAGCAGGCGCACACAATTTCCATCTTTCAAGTCAATCGCTGGATACAAATTCATAATTTTACGACCTCTTCCAAGTCTTTAACATAATAATAGCCATCCACGTATTTTTCGCCGTTCCAAGCATATTTCTTTTTGGTCGCCCAATGGATAAAGCCGCAATTTTCGATAAGCGACACCGCTGCCGTTTGGGTTTCCCTCACATCCACCTCTAGGCTTTTAAATCCTTGATTTTTTGCCGATTGGACAATGACTTCAACCAAACCAATAGCCAATCCATGTCCCCGCGCATAAGGCGCAATGAAGAAGGTTGATATATTAGCGATATGGCCGCTGGCTTCGTTATTTGAAAACGGTCTTACCAATTGCCCCGTGCCGACAATCCGACCCTCTAATCGCGCGCAATAAAGCTCTCGTACGGGCATTGCAACAACGCCGCGCCAGAAGCTTTCTTGGACAGACCGTTCAGGTGGCGTTAGCCAACCAAAGCCGTTCCCATCAATAATTGCCTCATTGGTAGCGACACAAAGGTCTTCCATGTCAGCCGCAGAGATTTCAGTCATCAATTCGATAACCGGTTGCAGAATATTACGATTATTATCCGACATGCCTATTTCCTTACGGTTTCCACTTTAAGAAATTGGAAATGAGCCGCAGCCCTGTTTCTTGACTTTTTTCTGGATGGAATTGCGTTCCGATCATGTTGTCTCGGCCAATCATAGCCGTTACGGGACCGGAATAATCAACAGACCCCAAAGTCTCATCCGCGTTTTCAGTGACCACATGATAACTATGGACAAAATAGATATGATCACCGTCTTTTATGCCATCCAGCAAGACGTGTTCATTTTCGACTTTAAATTCATTCCATCCCATATGTGGAATTTTCAAGGTTGGATCATCGATTTCCAGCGCAGTAACGTCGCCCTTAATCCAGTCCAGGCCTTCCGTTACGCCATATTCCAAACCACGGCTCGCCATAAGCTGCATACCAACACAAATACCAAAGAAAGGAACGGCGCGGTCAATAACCGCTTCTTGTAGCGCCGCGTCCATACCATCCAGCGCACTGAGACCTTCACGGCAATCGCGAAATGCGCCAACGCCCGGCAACACGATACGATCGGCTTTGGCCGCCACGTCTGGATCACTAGTCACATGAACGGTATCGTTAAGTCCAGCTTCACGAATACACCGCTCAAACGCCTTCGCAGCGGAGCGTAAATTTCCGGACCCATAGTCAATTATTGCAATCATTTTTCTGACCCATTTGCCTGAACTGTTTCAGGCATATTCTTATTCATTTCATCAGCTTGTTGGTTTTCCAGAATCAACAAAGCCATCTTTTCACCGTCTTCTAGCCCCTCGCCCGTTGTAGGACCGATTTCAGTGTACCCTTGCGATATCAGTTTCATATGTCGGAACTCGTCGGCAAAACTTGCATACAGAAAAGTAAATGCAACGCCACTGATGAACTGAAGATTTGAGCTTGAACCAACAAATTCAAGTCCGGATTGAATAATCACTGAACCTGCTGCATAAATTCCCAGTGCCACCCACAATTGATGCCGAATGGCCCATACAGCAGGCAAAAGAAATGCGAACCAGCTAAATTGATCTTCTACAAGAACCAACCCATTGCCGTCTAAAGACTGCTCTTTATGGAAATAAGCTGAATAAACTGGCATGACGCCTCCGACAGACCTCAGATGAGTTAAAGAACCCCTTTGGTCGACGGAACAGCATCGGCTTTACGCGGATCAATTTCTACGGCGTCTCGAAGAGCCCGCGCGAGGGCCTTAAAGCTGCTTTCCACAATATGATGATTATTCTCGCCATATAAATTTTCAACATGCAGGGTAATCCCGGCACCTTGTGCAAAAGCCTGAAACCACTCTTTGAACAATTCAGTGTCCATATCACCCAGTTTGTCGCGGGTGAAATTCACCTTCCAGATCAAATAAGGACGGTTGGAGATATCCAAAGACACCCGTGTCAAAGTTTCATCCATTGGAATATGAGCGGAGGCATATCGTCTTATGCCTTTCATATCACCAAGCGCAATGGAAAAAGCCTTGCCAATGGCAATGCCGCAATCCTCTGTCGTGTGATGAAAATCAATATGCAAATCGCCTTTAGCCCGAACTTTTAGATCCATCAGACTATGTCGTGACAACTGCTCCAGCATATGATCGAGAAAGCCAATACCTGTCTCTACATCATAATTGCCAGTACCGTCCAAATCGAGCCATACCTCGATTTCGGTTTCTTTTGTTGTCCGTTGTGTACGACCTTCACGCATGAAAATTCCTTCCGAGCGCAGACTTTAAGCATAATATCTACGCGAGCATATAGCAGGAGTTGCCTGCAAATCCAAGAAAAGACGCACGATCTGTGACGGAACGATTATCGATACTGTGTTGAAGGGACACAATTGGCAGTGAAGAGTGACTTGGCCGCTTATCTCTGAGCCGTGTTTACAGGTGCCACTGTGGCTGGATTTTTCAAATGGCTCAACTGTTGCTCCGCGTGATTCATCGCGAATTCCAGCCGATCTGCTAGTTCTCCGAAACCATCGCGCTTCGCATCCACTTGAAGGTAGGCAAGAATTTCAAATATTGCTCTTAAATTATGGGTTTTTTCTTCATTTTGCACCGGCGCGCCAGCGGAATAATTCATAGGTGTCTCCAACATGCGGAAAAGGTAGTCATCAGGCAAAAGACGCCCAATTTTCGCATTTGTGAAAATTCCGCACAGAAATAGGGTTTTCCTTCCTGAATTTGATGTCATCACGTGTCAAGCCCTTGACCCATGGCACAAAATGGTTACATCGTCTTTCAGATTGAAAATAAACAAGGCTGGATATTGATACACATGTCTGAACAACACAAAAGCTGGCGCGGGACAACAATCCTGTCCATCCGAAAAAATGGTAAAGTTGTCATAGCAGGTGATGGTCAGGTCTCTTTGGGACAAACCGTGATCAAGGGAAATGCGCGTAAAGTTCGCAGGATTGGTGAAGGCGGACACGTAATTGTCGGCTTTGCTGGCGCTACCGCCGACGCCTTTACTCTGTTTGAACGTCTGGAAGGAAAATTGGATCAACATCCAGGCAACCTAACTCGTGCGTGTGTTGAGCTTGCAAAAGACTGGCGGACCGATAAATATTTGCGCCGTCTTGAAGCAATGATTGCTGTTGCCGACAAAGATGTCTCTCTTATTTTAACGGGTAATGGGGACGTTCTTGAACCTGAAGATGGCATTATCGCCATTGGATCCGGCGGAAATTATGCCCTTTCAGCTGCGCGAGCGCTGATTGATATTGACGATTTAGACGCAGAAGCTGTCGCCCGCAAAGCCATGCAAATTGCCGCGGATATCTGCGTCTACACCAACGAAAATGTCACACTTGAGAGTATATAGATAATGAAGAATTTGAGCCCGCGTGAAACCGTATATGAGCTAGACCGCCATATTGTTGGACAAAGCGACGCCAAACGAGCTGTATCGATCGCTCTTCGCAATCGGTGGCGCCGCCAACAATTATCAGAAGAAATGCGCGAAGAAGTGCTGCCTAAAAACATTCTGATGGTTGGCCCAACCGGTGTCGGCAAAACCGAAATTTCCAGAAGGCTTGCTAAACTTGCCAACGCACCATTTCTAAAAGTCGAAGCCACAAAGTTCACTGAAGTGGGTTATGTGGGCCGGGATGTGGAACAAATTGTCCGCGACCTAATGGAAATTGCCATTGGCATGATCCGCGAAAAGAAACGTGCAGAAGTCACAGCCAAGGCGGAACTGTCCGCTGAAGAACGCGTTCTCGATGCCCTTGTCGGTGAAGGTGCTACCGCAGATACACGCCAGAAGTTTCGGAAAATGCTGCGCGAAGGCCAACTGGATGACAAAGAGATTGAGCTGAACATGCTCGACACCGGTGCAGGCGGGATGCCGTCGTTTGAAATCCCGGGAATGCCCGGCGCACAAATGGGTATGCTCAATCTTAATGATATCTTGGGGAAAATGGGGCCATCACGAACGAAGCCTCGTAAGATGAAAGTCAAGGACAGCTATAAAGTTCTTATTGATGAGGAAAGCGACAAACTGCTGGATGAAGATAACGTCGCGCGCGAAGCCATCAACCTTGTTGAGAATGATGCTATCGTATTTTTGGACGAAATCGACAAAATTTGCGTCCGCGGCGACCGCCAAGGCGGAGATGTTAGCCGCGAAGGCGTCCAGCGTGACCTTCTGCCTCTGATCGAAGGCACGAATGTATCAACAAAATACGGAATTGTTCGCACGGATCACGTCTTATTCATCGCATCAGGTGCGTTTCATTTGGCAAAACCATCTGACCTTTTGCCAGAATTACAGGGCCGGTTACCGATCCGTGTCGAATTAACGGCACTGACTAACGAAGATTTTATTCGGATCTTAAACGAACCTGAAGCCAGCTTAATTAAACAGTATGTGGCCCTGTTAAAAACGGAAGAGGTTGATCTAGACTTCACCGAAGACGGCATTATTGAAATCGCCAACATCTCGGCCGATATTAATGCAAGCGTTGAAAATATTGGCGCTCGCAGACTGCATACAATTCTTGAAAAAGTTCTGGAGGATATCAGCTTCAAGGCCTCGGATAGCTCGGGCACAACAGTTGTGATTGATGCAAGTTATGTCAAGGAGCACTTGGGGGCATT
>CAJXWA010000082.1 GCA_913062525.1 uncultured Alphaproteobacteria bacterium
AACCGCCGATGAAATCACAACTACCCTAGACTCGCCAAGGTTTTCTTCTGAATGACCGATGGAGACCTTAATACCCAAATCTTGAAGGCGATCCACATTTGCATTTCTAGATAAATCAGATCCTTGAACTTGGTATCCCAAAGTGTGCATTACTTCTGCAATGCCACTCATACCAATGCCGCCAATACCTACAAAATGTACCAGTCCTATATCAAGCGGAAGCGCTCTCATGCGACAACCTTTCCATTTAACGGTGATCCGTTTGTTCTGTTCTTCGCCATATCTTCAACCATATTTGCCAGATTACTCGCAGCTTCAACTTCCGCGCACTGTGCCGTTGCGGTCGCCATTGTTTTTAATTTGTCGGGATGCGTCAACAAACACGCAAGTTTGTCTTGGAGGATCTCAACGGTAAAATCATCTTGCAAAATAAGCGCGGCAGCGCCCCGGTCAACACTGTTTTTTGCGTTTCTGTATTGATGGTTATCCATTGCATGTTTATACGGCACTAAAATCGAAGGGCGGCCAGCAACAGCCAACTCTGCCATTGTTGATGCGCCAGAGCGTGCAATCGCTAGATGACAGTCCGATAACAGCTCAGGAATGTTATGGAAAAATGTTTCTAATACAGCATCAACATTATTATTGTTGTAGATTTCTTCAACTTTCGCCAAATCTTCTTTTCTGCATTGTTGCGTAACATGCAGCCTGCCTTTTAACTCATCTGGAAGTGATGCCACCGCAAGCGGGACAACATCAGATAAAATCGTGGCCCCTTGACTTCCACCCAGGACGAGCAAATTAAACTTTTCTGTATTACTCACAGAACAGTAATTAACACCCTGCAAAGACAATATTTCTTTGCGAACAGGATTTCCGGTGAAAATCATCTTGCCAAGTACAGAGTTTTCAACCGTTTCCGTATTTAAGAACGAGGTTGCAATTCCAGCAGCCGGTCCCGACAGCAATTTGTTTACACGTCCCAAAATCGCATTTTGTTCATGCAAGACAAGTGGTACACCCAGTAACGCAGCAGCAGCAGCAGGTGGCATGGAAGGGTATCCACCAAAACCGACAACCGCCATTGGTTTTTCGCGCCGGAGATACTTGATCGATTGTAGCGTTCCCCAGAAAAGTTTCGTAGCAGCTTTTACCTTACCCAGCAATCCACCGACCGAGGGGGAACCTGCACTAATTTGCACAACGTCAACGCCAGGGAACAGCTGATCATATGCCTCCCCTCGACTATCGGTGAGCAGAGCGACGCGGTAACCTCTGCCAAGTAATTCTTCAGCAAGGGCGCGGGCTGGAAATATATGCCCCCCGGTACCGCCACTAGCAAGAACAACAAGTGCGTTTTGATCAGGCATCAGACATCTCCCGATCCGGCACGGCGCCGACTTAATGCCAGAAGCATTCCCATCAATACTGCCAAAGCCAACATGGATGACCCACCATATGAAATAAACGGTAGCGTCATACCTTTAGTCGGCATCAAACGTAGATTAACACCTATGTTGATGATTGCTTGAAGGCCAAATTGGGTTAGCAATCCGGCTGCGGCTAAAACAACAAAGAAGTTTTTCTCTCCCAGTAGTCGGCTAAATCCGCGCAAAACGATAAATGTGAATAACCCAACGACCAATAGGCAGACAACAACGCCAAATTCTTCGCCAACAACTGCGAAGATAAAGTCCGTATGAGCATCAGGTAGAACTCGCTTAACAGACCCATCACCGGGACCTACACCAAAAAAACCGCCTGTCTGAAACGCTTCCATAGCGCGTTCAATTTGATAATTTTCGCCGCCAGCAGGTTTTAAAAATCGGTCAACCCGGCTTGCTACATGAGGAAACAATGTATAAGCGCCCGCAGCACCGACAATTCCCACCCCCAGAAATAACACGACCCAAATGATGGGAAGCCCCGCCAAGAAGAACTGAGCGAACCAGACAGCTGACACAACTAATGTCATTCCAACATCAGGCTGTAATAGCAACAGCGAGATCACCAGCAGGTACAAGATAATCGCAATAACATTTCCCGGAATTTCATCATTTTTCCGTTGTTGCGAGAACATCCAAGCCGAAACAACGGCAAAGGAAGGCTTCAAGAATTCTGTGGGCTGCAGTGTAAAGCTGCCAAATCGAAGCCAGCGTTTTGCACCCTTCACTTCAGGGCCCAGAACCAATGTTGCGATGGTGAGCAGAATACAAAACCCAAATAACAGTACCGCCATACGACGCACCCACAGCGGGGACATTAACGAAACACCGAAAATGATGCAAAACGCCATAGGCAGATACATGAACTGTCGTTTCACAAAATGAAAACTATCCAAATCAAGACGCGTTGCAACGGCAGGGCTCGCGGCAAGAACCATTACGCCACCCATGGCGATCAGCAAAACAACTGCGGATAAAGTCCAGCGATCAACAGTCCACCACCAATGCCCAACGACCGATTTATCAAGACGAGTAAATGTTGTCATTCACTCATCCTTTTTACGATTTCCCTGAATGCATCACCGCGCGCTTCAAAACTTTTAAACTGATCAAAACTCGCAGCAGCAGGGGCTAGTAACACAGTTGCACTTCCCTCAAATCGAGAGGCGTCAAGGGCTGCTGTTTTCACGGCGTCTTCTAGGTTATCGCACTTCACGTAGGGAAGTTGACCCTCAAGAGTGGCTGCGAATTCATCTGCTGCCTTACCAATAAGATAGGTTTTACAAATATTTGAAAAAAACGGAGCCAGTTTTTCAATGCCGCCAGCTTTAGGAACACCACCGCAAATCCAATATATACTCTTAAAGGAGGCCAATGATTTTTCAGCTGCTTCTGCATTTGTTGCTTTTGAATCGTTGATAAACTGCACGTTTTCATATGTGCCTACTTGCTCCATCCGGTGCGCAAGTCCGCCAAAGGTGCGAAGCCCATCAGCAATTTGTTGATTATCCAAGCCTAGTGATCTAGTTACCGCTACTGCAGCGGCTGCATTTTGCCAGTTATGCTCACCGCGTAACCCGGTCATTTGAGAGACATCCAACGTCCAACCTGCGCCGCCATCTGTCGTGTCCGTAAGCACACCATTGATAACGCTCACCCCCTCATCGACAACTGTCTTCACCGAGATGGGAACTAATTTTTGATTATTTGACGCAGAAATCTTAGATGCCAAACCATTGCAGATCACGTCATCGATATTGACCACAGCCAAGCAGCTTGTATCTTGATTTTTAAAGATCCGACTTTTAACTGCCGTATATGCAGCCAAATCCCCGTGCCGGTCCAAATGATCTGGCGTCACATTCAAGATAACCGCAATATCGGCTTTTAGTGATGGCGTTAAATCGAGCTGATAAGAAGAGAGTTCAAGAATATAAGCCCCTTTGTCTCCCAGTTCGGGGAGGTCCATTACTGGCGTTCCAATGTTCCCGCCAAGAGCCGAACTGAAATTCGCATTATCGAGCATATGATAAATAAGCGCAGACGTAGTCGATTTACCGTTTGTGCCAGTTATCCCAACCACTTTTCCAGCCTGTTTTTCCCTAACGAAAACCTCCACGTCACCCACAACATTAATGTTCGAGCGGCGGGCAAGTTCCACAACAGGATGCGGCTTAGGGTGAGTTAAAGGAACACCGGGGCTGAGGATTAGGGTCTCCGCTCCCTGCATTCCACTGGTCTCGAAATCCTGAAGTTTAAGGCCTGCCTTATCCGCAGCGGCTCGTCCTGCGGGATTGTCATCCCACACGACAACATTGGCCAGCCCATCATGAAGATGCCGCGCCGTCGACAAACCACTTTTGCCAAGACCGAAAACAGCAACTCCCTTATTTTGATAAGCGTGACTTTTCATTATCTCTTTATCTCAGTTTCAAGGATGCAAGACCGACGAGGGCTAGAATTACCGCTATAATCCAAAAACGGATTACAATTGTTGGCTCTTGCCAGCCTTTTTGTTCGTAATGATGATGCAGCGGTGCCATGCGGAAAACCCGTTTACCTGTCAGCTTGAAGGAAGCAACCTGCACGATGACAGAAACGGTTTCCAATACAAAGAGCCCGCCAATAATGGCCAGTACAATCTCATGGCGCGTAACAACACTGATGGAGCCAAGGGCACCGCCCATGGCAAGGGATCCGGTATCACCCATAAACACCATGGCGGGTGGGGCATTAAACCACAAAAACCCTAATCCAGCACCAAACAAGGCACCGCAAAAGACAAGCAATTCACCCGCGCCCGGCACCGATTGAATTTGTAAATAATCAGCAAAAACAGTATTACCAACCAGATATGCAATAAGCCCAAACGAAACGCCTGCAATCATAACAGGGACAATCGCAAGCCCGTCTAGCCCGTCGGTTAAATTTACGGAGTTAGAAGCACCGACCATCACAAAAATACCAAAGGGTACGTAAAACCATCCAAGATCGATCAGTACATTTTTAAGAAATGGTATCGTTAGTGATGTGGCCAGATCGGGACTAGTTGCATCCACAATCCATAGTGTGGCTGCAAGAGCGATAATAAACTGGAAAAGCAACTTAACTTTGCCCGGAACGCCCCGGGTATTGTGGCGACTAACTTTCAGGTAGTCATCTGCAAACCCAATAGCACCAAAGCCAAGGGTCACCATCAAGACGGCCCACACATATCTGTTGGTAAGATCCGCCCATAAAAGCGTGCCAAATCCCAATGCAATCAAGATCAAAAACCCGCCCATCGTCGGCGTTCCCTGCTTTGAGATGATATGAGATTGAGGCCCATCATCCCGGATCGGTTGTCCGCGTTGTTGCTTGCTTTTCAGCCACTTAATAAGGGAAGGACCGAAGATAAAACTGATCAAAAGCGCGGTCATCAACGCCCCGCCCGTCCTGAACGTCAGATATCGGAAAAGGTTGAAAATAGGAAACTGATCAGCAAGTGGAAAAAGAAAATTATATAACATATCACTACACCCCCGCACTATTTGCGGGCTTTCGTTCACTAGCAACTGCCAGCAAAGCCTCTAAAATTAATTTCATTTTACTACCCAGCGACCCCTTTATCAGAACAATATCATCTGATTGAACCGCTACTACCAACATGCCTGCTAACTCTTCAGAGTTTGAGGCATATCCTGATTTTTTGTCCGCAGGAAGTGCGTCGAACAGATGCCGCATATTAGGTCCGCACGCATATACCATATCAACGCCGTCATCGGAAAGATCAATTGCCAGAGATTTGTGAATTTCAGCCGACTTTTCTCCTAATTCACGCATATCACCAAGCACCGCAATTTTCCGACCCTGATTTTCTGTTTTTTTCCGCTTGAGAACACTAAAGGCCGCCTGCATTGCAATAGGGCTCGCATTATAGCTCTCATCAATAATTGTAAAGTCACCAGTTGGACAATGGGCTGTCACTAGAACACCACGACCAGAGGGCGGCACCATTGTAGAAAGCGCCTTTGTCGCCGCAGCCACATCTGCCCCAATGGAATCAACCGCACCTAATACTGCCATTATATTCATTGCCCAATGCTCGCCCGGAACCGCTAAAGTGAAGCGATATTTATGGTCGTTGATTTTGGCTGAAATTTCGCTGGAATGTGGCATTAGCAAGATTTCTTCTAACCTAACGTCCGCATTTTCTTCTTTACCAAATCCAATGATGGTCTCAATATTCAAGTTTTGGGCTCGCTGAAGCAGCAAGGCTCCATGCTCGTTATCAACATTGATTAGGGCTACACCTTTTTCTTCCAAACCTTCAAAAACCTCAGCTTTGGCTTCCGCGATTTCCGTTGTGTTCTTAAAAAACTCAAGATGGGCGACAGCAACAGTTGTTATGATTGCCACGTGAGGGCGCACCATTTTTGATAACGGACCAAGTTCACCAGCGTGGTTCATTCCAAGTTCGAAGATACCATACTCGGCATCTCTCGACATTCGGCTAAGCGATAGCGGAACGCCCCAATGATTATTGAAACTGCCAATGCTATAATGTGTTTTCCCTTGAGCGGAAAGCACATGAGCAAGGGCTTCTTTCGTACCCGTTTTCCCAACACTGCCCGTTACAGCAATAATTTTTGCAGAACTTCTTGCTCGCGCTGCCGCGCCTAATTGCTCCATCCCGGTTTGGGTATCTTCCACAAAAATGAGACGAGATGTGTCTTTGCAATCATCCGGTAGTTTGCTGACTAGGGCTGCCGAGGCGCCATTATCAAGAGCCATCTGAACATAATCGTGGCCGTCATTTTCTGGCCCGATGATCGCGATGAACAAATCTTCGTTTTCCACAGACCGGCTATCGATGGAGACACCATTTGCGTACCAATTTGCGTTTTCACATTTACCTGCGACGGCATCAATGATCTCAACTGAAGTCCAAAGAGGTGTGTTAGTCATGCGACCTCCCCCTCTTCAATCAATTTTGTGACCACATCTTTATCGTTAAAAGGAATGACTTGATTGCCGATGGTTTGTCCGCTTTCGTGGCCCTTGCCCGCGATCAGAATAACATCTCCAGCCTTCGCCAATTTAAGTGCAGTCGCAATAGCAGAAGCTCTATCTCCAATCTCACTAGCGCCCGGACAGGCCCTTAAAATGCCAGATCTGATAAATGCAGGATCTTCGCCGCGCGGATTATCATCAGTCACGATTTGTAGATCTGCTAGATCATGAGCAATTTTGCCCATTTCAGGGCGTTTCCCTTGATCCCGGTCTCCGCCGCATCCAAATACCACAGTTAGATTTTCGGAGGTGTGGGGGCGTAGCGCTTTAATTACGGTCTCTAACGCATCTGGTGTATGGGCGTAATCAACATATACCGCGGCGCCATTTTTCAAAACAACCACCCGCTCTAATCGGCCAGGTACATTCTCAAGCGTCTCAAGCGTTTTCACTACGTCGTCAACGTCTGCCCCTGCACCGACGACAATTCCAAGCGCGCACAGCACGTTCATGGCTTGAAATTCACCGGCTAACGGTAAATTCACTTGATACGATTTGCCAAAGGCTTCAATTTCGAGATACTGGCCGCTCGCACTAGACGTTGTTGACACCAATTTAAGATCACTCGCATGGCGACCAAATTCGATTACTTTTAGATTGCGAACGTGGGCCGCTTGTTCGAAGTTTGGAAATGCACTGGAATCTGCATTGAGAACAACAACACCATCATCGGAAACCACTCTTGATATCAACCCTAACTTCGCATCCATGTAACTATCTGCATCTGCATGATAATCAAGATGATCTCTTGTCAGGTTAGTAAAAGCACCGACTTGAACTTGAACGGCATCAAGGCGCCGCTGATCAAGTCCATGGCTCGATGCCTCTAGAGCCACATGAGTGACCGACTGATCTGATAAATTCTTAAGAACCTTATGAAGTAGAACAGGATCAGGTGTGGTATAGTGAAGATCTTCAACGCGATCGCCAGATATTATTCCTAACGTTCCAAGACTTGCAGACAAATATCCTAGTTTCTCCCAAATCAGGCGGACAAAATGCGCAACTGAGGTTTTACCGTTGGTTCCAGTGATAGCTGCAATATGGGCAGGTTGACGGCCCTCAAAGCGCGCGGCAAACTCTGCCAATGCTAATCTTGGATCTTCCACTTGATGGCAATAAACAGAGCATTGATCCGCATCGTAATCGGGAGTAGTCAAGATCGCCACAGCGCCCTTTTCGATGGCAGCGTCTATAAAATTTCGCCCATCAGCCAGT
This sequence comes from uncultured Alphaproteobacteria bacterium, assembly GCA_913062525.1. Classification (GTDB taxonomy): domain Bacteria; phylum Pseudomonadota; class Alphaproteobacteria; order Sneathiellales; family Sneathiellaceae; genus Sneathiella. The sequence goes on from CAJXWA010000082.1 coordinate 7,716, forward strand.
GTTCCGGGCAGTGCCGCAAACAAATATCCTGTACTCACTTCTCGGCTATCAGCAGTTAGCCCAGAAATTTCCACATCTGCTGCCGGAGATAAACCGGCGTTTTCTAGCAACCTAGAAAGTAGCAAGTTTCTTCTCCCGTGAGTAAGTGGGGATATGCATTAAGCGCTGCATTTTTTCGCTGCCTTCATCAATAGTGGGAATGCCCAAAATCGGGCCGATCCGTGAAATGAGGCGGCTTACGATAGGTGCCGTAGTCCAACCCGCACTTCTATAACCATGAGTGGATGCATTCCCTTTGGGCTCATCCAACATGGCGAAAACAACATACCGCGGATTATTCATGGGAAACGCACTCACAAACGACGTTATGAGAGCATCGCGTTTATATCGGCCGTTAATCGCTTTTTCAGCGGTCCCCGTTTTCCCGCCCACAAGGTACCCCTTTGCAGCGGCCTTTTTACCAGTTCCTTTTTCCACAACCAACCGCATCAATTTTCGGACAATATCGGACGTCTTTTTCCGAATGACTTGACGCCCTTCAATTTTGGCATCTGCTTGCTTCAATATTGTCGGATTGCGATAAATGCCACCGTTGACCATAGCGCCCACTGCTGTACTAAGTTGAAGTGGACTAACCGAAAGTCCGTGCCCATAGGAGATTGTCATAGTCTCCAGACTATTCCATCTTGGGGGCAAAATTGGGGCACCTACCTCTGGCAACTCAACAGCCGGCTTCCTAAGCAATCCGAGTTTTGTCAAAAAGGCTTTGTGTTTTTTTGGGCCTACCGCATCCGCCATTTTAGCAGTGCCAATATTGGACGAATACATGTAAATTTCAGGAACAGACAACCACCGTTTTTTGGGATGATCATCTCGAATGCGAAACCCAGCTATACGAATAGGTTTTGTCGCGTCATATCCGTTTCGGAGTGAAACAGATCGTAGATCCAATGCCATTGCTGTCGTGAAGGTTTTGAACGTCGATCCCATTTCATAAACACCAAGGGTCGTTTTATTGAACTTATTGTTATTTGGAAAATCCTGCGGCCTGTTCGGATCAAAATCGGGTAAAGACACCATGCCCAAAATTTCAGAGGTCTCAACATCCATAACCAAGCCTGATGCGCCGACAGCCCTGAAAATGGACATATAACGACTTAACTCGTCCCGCAATGCATATTGCACCCGCATATCCACGGACAAATGAACAGGTTCTGCTTGCGCGCCTGACTTTCCAGAAAGCTTCTCGTCGAAATACTTTTCAACCCCTGCAATCCCCTTATTATCGATATCCGTATACCCCACGAGATGGGCTGTAAGCGGGCCCAAGGGATAAACTCTTTTTTCTTCATTTCTGAAAAATAGACCCGGGATACCAAGGTCATTAATTTTTTGCTGCTGGCCGGGTGTCAAATGCCGTTTCACCCAGACAAAATTCCGCTTCGATCCCAACTTTGTCACAAGTGAAGAACTGCTAAGCTCTCCAATGACAGATTTGATTTTGTTCGCAGCGTCATCAGCGTTCAAAACTTTGGTTGGATCTGCGAATAGAGATACCGTATCGAGAGTAATAGCTAAGAGATTTCCAACGCGGTCATATACTGGCGCCCGCCCAACTAATGGAATTGGTGCAGCTTTTGGGGAAACATTTTGTTCAGATGCCGTTCGCGAGAGACCTGCACCACTTAGCGCCAAACCCACGAGCCGGCCTGCAAGAATAACAAAGCAAAAAGCAAACAACACTCCGGCAACGACTAATCTGTTTCGCCCCTGCTCAAGTGTCTCTTTTGCTGATCCCTCCAACTGAATGGAACTCCGGTGCGCCGCTTTATCCATTCCGTCATTAGAGGAATAAAACGCACCCATTACTCCGCCCTCGGAAGTTGGTAGGTTGCCATGTGCAACGCCCCGTTGGGCAATCGAATTTCAGGAATTCTCTTGAAACGCGGTTTGGTTCGGGGAATTGGAACACCAAAAATATTTTTCACCGATGGATCCATCTGGCGTTCTGGCAATTCCCGTAGTGCAACCACCTGATAGGGGGCGACTAATAACAAAGGCAAATACTTTGCCGTTAATTCTTGGATTGCCGCAGGTCGATTTTGATACGCCCACTCTGCCTTCAAAATTTGAATTGCTTGCTCATTGACTAAAATTTCAGAACGAACCTTTCCTATATTTTTCTCAAGCGCCTGCACTTCATAAGACAGCTGATACAAACCGTAGGATACGGCAATAACAACGACCGAAATCAAGATGGTCAAGTTCCACCGCATCACTTGGCCTCCCATATGGGAGCCGTTGTCCGAATGGCCCCGCGAAGCCGAGCTGAGCGGGAACGCGGATTAACATCCACTTCATCTTTAGTCGCTTTGATCGCGCCGCGTTTTATCAGTGTGAAAGAAGGATCAGCCTTATTATCATCCATTGGAACGTGACGGGATGGATTGCCCTTGGCATCTGCCCGTTCTGCCAAGAATTTCTTTACAATTCTGTCTTCAAGGCTGTGAAAAGAGACAACGGCCAAACGACCGCCAGGCGCAAGCAGACGCTCTGCGGCCTCTAACCCTCTCCGCAATTCGCCCAATTCATCGTTCACATGAATTCGAAGAGCCTGAAACGTCTTTGTGGCCGGATGCATACCTTTGCTCGACGGACGAACAACTGTTGCGATCACGTTTGCAAGATCAACTGTTCTTGAAAATGGCTTAATGGCTCTGCGGGTAACAATTGCATTTGAGACCGCATGCGCTTTCCTCTCATCACCGTACCGGTAAATGATGCGAACCAAGTCTTCTTCGGCTTCTGTATTTACAATATCTGCAGCCGTGGGGCCGTCTTGGCCCATGCGCATATCAAGCGGACCATCTTGCATAAATGAGAAACCGCGATCTGCCTCATCGATTTGCATTGAAGACACACCGATATCCAGCGCAATGCCGTCAACCTGTGAGACACCCGCATTCTCAAGAAGCTGCGCCATATCGCCATAGCACCCTTCTAGAATTTTAAACCGGCCGTCAAATTCAGCCTCCATGCCCTTGCCAATCGTAATGGCCCGAGGATCACGATCCACGCCATACAATTTTCCAGCAGACGCACCTAGTATGGCGCGGCTATATCCACCAGCGCCGTATGTGCCATCGACCATCACTTCACCCGGAGCAGGATTTAGGACGCCGAGCACTTCGGATAATAGAACTGAAATATGAGGGGCTTTATCACTCATTGTTTGCTCCGCCTAAAGATCCACCGCTGCTGCGCTTTAAACGCGCGCGTTCTTTTACCGCTTTCATACGATCTTCAAAATCAGCTGGTCGCCAGATTTGAAAACTGTCACCGCGGCCTGCAAAAATGCATTCGCCTTCAATACCCAACTGCTCCAACATAGTTAGCGGAATAATTATCCGGCCATCGCCGTCTATGGGGAGTTCCGTAGCTTCAGCCATTAACACATCGGCATCAGACTCGCGATCTTCAGAGAAAGGATCGAAACCGCCGATACGTTCGAGCAAACCCTCCATAACACCCATGTCGCAAGCGTTAATGGCATTGCCTTCAAAACTTGGAAATAAAACGATCGCCCCATACCCACGCTCGGTCAGAATAGATCGAAAGCGTGCAGGTACCGAAACCCGCCCCTTCTTATCAATCTTATTCGTATGCGTGGATAAAAACAGGGCCATCCCCCAATTCCCTCACCTTTTTTGATTATTTCCCCATCAAACCCATCTCAATTCGGAAACATTTGGAACTAATATGGGATTACATGGAATATCATGGAAATATTTGGTAGTCAATGGAAATACTCCCATTCTCTGTGGGTTTTGAGGGTTTTCTAATGGAACAAAACGGTTCAAAAATTAAGGAAAAATTAACCATGAGCACCAAAATCCAGAGCAAACATGATAAATTCCTGTTTTGTTCTCATGATTTCGATAAAATTGGGAAAAACGTCATTTCAGAAGGACGAATAGCCGTCCAAATTTGTGAAAATTTATTTGAAAAATGAGGCCATTTTAAAGGCTATATGCAACTTAAACGGAAATTACAGGTGCAATTTGACCACCCAAAACCATCCAAAACCGATTCAAAAGGAGCGAACTTTAATTAAGAACTTCCCATCTCTCATGGGATTTTCCGTGCTCTCGTTCTTGTTCGTCTCTAAATTCATCGAGAGTGCCGTCTAGTGTTTTCTCGATTAAATCATCGAGAGCGCGAGCTGTATTCACTCGCGACATGTAAACATAATCTGCCCCGGCCTTATATAGATCCCGCGCAGCCATGGGCTGTTCAGCATTGGTGATAATCACTGCGTTTTCATTAATTTCACGCAAAGCATGAACCAGCTTGTGATTACTTGTCCCCCGTAAAATCTCATCTGGAATAGTCGCCACAATAACGCTTGCGCTGTCGAGCCCCGCATGGCGTAACGTCAGTTCACTTGCCAGATCACCGTACCTGACGGACGCCCCCATTTTGCGGATTGCTGGATGGATTTGAACATTAAAATCTATCACAAGTATCCGTTTCATTAGCTCTGGACGATGAGCTGAAATTTCATGCAGTAAAGATGATGCGACCCGGTGGAACCCAAGCAAGACAATATCGGCCTTCACGTCATCATCAGACACTTCTGCAGCGGGCTCTCTAATACCGCATTTTTCCATTAACGGTATGGACCATTCGTAAATTCGATATGCATTTTGAAAAAAGGCTGGTGTCAACAGGGCCGTTATCACGAATGCAAATATGATTGCGCTAGAGAAACCTTCTGAAAGATGGCCATACTGTCCTCCCAAATAAGCAATCACCAAACCAAATTCAGATATCTGCGCCAACCGAAGAGCGGAAATCTGTGCCAATCGCCGGTCACCACCCGTAAAATAGAAAAGCGGGAAAAAGATCAATTGGCGACTAAGTATGGAGGCGGCCGCCAATGCAACAGCGATGACAACAACAGAAAACTCCGTTATTGCAGGGACACTCATCCCCAGTGCTACGATAAAAAGAACAATAAAGAAGTCACGCACAATACCAACTTTAGCAATTATATCACGGCTATAGGGTAATGTGGCGATGGTCATGCCAGCAATTAAAGAACTCATCCCTGACCCAACTGAAAGTGACGTGGAAATATCGAATAAGGCCGTTACTGCATAATCGAGGCTTCCCCCAAGAAACACAATCATGAAACACCAACCAATAGATCCGACAAAGATCATTTGAGGATCTTTTGCAAGCCAGGTGAAGGCTCTCACAACGATCACAGATGCGAGGCAATAAGAAATGCCTGCCAACAGGAACATTCCCAAGAAGGATATTATCGCCGGAATAATTTCAGGGGAATGAAATGTCGGCTGCAACACAAGCACAACGATGGCCCAAATATCCTGAAAGACCAGCAAACCAAGCGCAAGCCGTCCCGACTCGGTTCCAAGCTCATACCTTTCTTGAAACAACTTCACCACAAGAAGTGTCGAGGAACCTGCGATAAAGATGCCAAAATATAATGCATCATATTGGCCGGAGAAGAATGAGCCTACACCCGCCCAGACCAGCCCCTTAACAACAACAAACCCTAGAAATACTGTAAGCGGATATTGGAAAAGACCTGAAATCAGCAGCATTTTTCCACTACCGATAATCTTTCGAACATCAATTTCAAGGCCAATCATAAAGAGAAGCAGGATGAAACCCAGTTCTGCAATAGTTTCGATGTTTTCAGGTTCTGTTATGAACTTGAAGCCGATGGGCCCAACCAGAATACCTGCCAGTAGAAATGCCGCGATACTTGGTATTTTAAGACGAACAGCAAAGACACCAACAACACTGGCAGCAAACAAACATATTCCAATATCATAGACGAGTGGCGGTAATTCTCCACTTGAAGCGTTGGCAGAATAAACTGGCAAAAAGAAAGCCAGTAAAGACCCGTAACTTATCTTAATTAGGCTTGAAACTTTGCTCATCTTCTCTCTAACGTACATTTTTCACACTTGAAAATCGTTATTGAATACTTGCTAACCCTGTATTCTTAACCAATACACCCAATAGAATAGAGATAGAAACCTAATTTGCTGCTAACCTTCAAATTTTAGGAGAGTGCAGGTATGCATAATTGAATAATACCAGATGGCCTGTAAGCCGGGTTTTGTCCTCGATTTCTCGATGGATGACAATTCATCTAGGGTGCCTGTTGCCAGACACCTCAAGCAACCAACCCGAACGGTAGTCCGGAAAACCTACTTGCGCAGCAGCAAAGCCCTGCGCCGACCGTTCCTATTTGGTT
>CAJXWA010000083.1 GCA_913062525.1 uncultured Alphaproteobacteria bacterium
TGCTGACCTTGAGCGTCATGACTACAATGTTGGTGTTACTTATGGCCAAGGTCCTTGGACAGTTGGTGTTCAATATGCAGGCGTTGAGCTTGATGGCGCTGGCAACGGTAACCTCGATGCGGTTGTCATTGGCGGTAAATACATCTTAGGCCCTGGTGTCACAGCATTCGGTGGTGTTCAATATTGGCAAGGTGAAGATGACCTGGTTGGTACTGAAGGCGAAGATGCAACTGTATTCTTCGTTGGTACAGCTCTGTCCTTCTAAGCTAAAATACGCAAGAAAAAGGCAGGCGTTAAGCCTGCCTTTTTTTGTCTCCAGCGGCCTGTTATCAGGCGCCTTCTTTACCAACAATCGTCAGTGAACAGATGTTCTGGTGCGGAAAACCGCCGAGATTGTGGGTCATGCCGAAAACAGGCTCTTCAGCCCGTTGCCTTTCACCTGCTCGGCCATGCATTTGCAGGTACATCTCATAAACCATTCGAATGCCAGATGCGCCGATAGGGTGACCGAAGCATTTCAAGCCCCCGTCGATTTGACACGGTATCTTGCCGTCGGCGTCAAACAACCCATCCATAATGTCATTCACAGCCCGACCGTCGCTGGAAATAAACAAATCCTCCATAGTGACAAGTTCCGTAATTGAGAAACAATCATGGACTTCGAACATGCTGATTTGATCGCGGGGATTGGTAATGCCAGCTTCTTGGTAAGCGCGTTTCGCTGCAGCACGTGTTGTTACGAAATGACTGCCATCCCAAGAATTATGCTGAGCTTCACGGCCATTAGAGGCCGCAAGCTGCATAGCTTTAACCGTAACCAGATCTTTTTTACCGAGTGCTTTGGCGATCTCAGGTGTTGTCACAATGGCAACCGCTGAGCCATCACTCACCCCGCAGCAATCAAACAGACCAAGTGGTTCTGCAATCATTGGGGCGTTCATGACTTTATCTTCTGTAATTTTATTTCGAAGATGTGCTTTTGGGTTTTTGGATCCATTGTCATGGCTTTTGATGGAGATATGCGCCATAGCTCTTTTCAAATCAGCAGCGCTGACGTTATGTTTCGCAGAGTATGCTGTCGCTAGCTGAGCAAAAGAGCCTGGTGCTGATGCGTTGGCCCAAAATAGATCATTAACGGCGCCGCGGCTTCGTTGAGGAAGACCGCCGTAACCCGTATCTTTCAGTTTCTCAACACCAACTGCCATTGCAATATCTGCAGCACCCGAGGCCACCGCATACACAGCGCCGCGAAGGGCTTCTGATCCACTGGCGCAGTAGTTTTCAACACGAGTAACCGGAATGTTGGGAAGCCGGAGGGCCATGGAAAGAGGGACTGCTGATTTACCCACATGTTGTTCTTCTATGCCGGTGCCGAACCATGCAGCATCGATTTGACTTTTATCAATACCAGCATCTTCGATTGCTTCGATGAAGGCTTCAACGATTAGGTCTTCTGCATTGTCGTTCCAGCGTTCGCCAAACTTTGAGCAACCCATACCTAGAATTGCAACTTTATCTTTAATTCCTGAGGCCATTATTCACTCCCTTTTTGTGTTGCGTTCACCGGTACAGCTTTCCAGAAGTAGCGTCTGAAATCACGTTTAGTGTCGTAATCTTTTACCCGAAATACCATTCGCATTTTCATGCCAACGGTCAGTTCATCATCAGGTGAAATGTCTGCAAAATCGCTCATGAGACGGCCGCCTTCTTCAAACTGGATCATACCGTAATATGCTGGCGGATCTGGTGAATAGGTAAGCCTGTCGGCGGTGAAGGAATTCATTTGGGCAATTTTGTCTGCAAATGAATAGTCTTCTTGAGTGTTAATAGCACCGCAGTTCTCATTCACACAAATATTGCTTTTGGGGAATTGAGCCGTTCCGCATTTACTACATTCGCCGCCCACCATACGTTGAGCCATATAACGGTTTCGGTAGTGAGTGGTAAGACCAGTGTTTTTATCCACCTCAGCGCGGATGCCAAGATCCATCCTCAAGCCATCGTTAAAGGCAAGAAAACGGTTGTAGTTTGAATCGGCTCGGCCATTTGCCAAAGATCCTGTAATGCCTGTATTTGGGCGAACAGTTTTAATGGCATCTGTTGTCTCAAAAATAAGAGCGTCACACCCTTGACCGAAACTTGCGATTAGAATTTTATCGCCAGGTTCCGCTTCTTGAAGCGCTTTTGCCAACATGATCAGGATGTGCGCAGAGCCTGCTTCACCGCAATTGGACTGAAGATTATCTGCAACAGCATCTTCTGAAATGCCGAGTTTCTTGGCAAGTCCGGCGGCAACATTTCTGGCGGCGACAGGAAAGCAAAAAGTGGTAATATCTGACGCCGAAACGCCCGTTTTTTCAAGGACGCTGTTGACTGCAGTTGGGACAATTTTCATGTACCCTTCTTCTTTGACCCAGCGCTCTTCCCATGTGTAGTCATATTCAGCGGATTCGCCGCGGAAATGATCGACAAAATCGACAGATTCTGAATGACTACCCAGCAGCCTCGCAACAATATTTCCGCTGCCGATCAAGAAAGACGCAGCACCATCACCTGTCGTGAGCTCAAGGGCGCTTCCGGCTTTTGTCATCCGATTTTCAGCAGATGTTAGAAGAATTGGGCCTTCTGCGCCTTTGGATGCTTGCAACGCGACAGTCAGTGCCGCCGTACCTGCCCGCATGGAAGACGTGAAGTCCAAGGTTTGAATGTTGCTTTTCATATTCAGGGCGTCGGCTACAATGCCGGCATTTTGACGGTCCTGAAATGGAAAGGTTGTTGAAGCCATGTAGACCGCAGAAATGTTTTCCCGCTGGTCTGGGGCTACGCAATCACGGGCGGATTCAACTGCCATCGTCACGCTATCTTCGTCCCAATTTGCAATGGATCGTTCGCCGCGAGATAACCCTTTTAAGCCTGGATTAAACCATGCATGGGCTTTGAATATTTGATCTCTTTGCAATCGGCTTTTTGGGATGTACCCACCGTATGCTAAAATTCCGACTTCCACTTTTGTCTCCTTCATCGGTATTCGTTGTTTGAGGCTGTTAGTGAAGCACCTAGATTTTCGGTGCTATTAACAGAGCAATCATTCCTATCCATTTTGGATGTTGGGGGGAGATTGCCCTTGCCCAGTTTGTGAATTCAAGGGTGCTTGTTATTTTTACTTAATTATGGGCGCCCTTATTCAAATTAGTCCAAATAAAGTATCGGCCTTGAAATTAATTCGCAAGCTAATTATCTTAAATATTGTTAGTATGACTGAGGGGTAAGGCGGTTTTTTAGGCTGCCAAAGACCCGCAGATTAGCGGTATGCAATTTAAGAAAGTTTAAGAATGGATTTCAAAGATCACCGAGCCGGTTTTGTATTTACTGACATTGGGCGATTCCGTGTACGCTTGTTTGATCGATTATTAGCGCCGCATGGATTGACCACTTCTCAAGCCTGGGTCTTGGCTCAATTGTTCGTTGAAGACAATCTGCCGCAAACGGAAATTGCCCGCCGAATGGACGTTGGTACCGTTACGGTCGGAGGGCTTATTGAGCGGTTGGAAGCTAGAGGGTTTGTCGAACGCCAAGTCGATAAAGATGACCGACGCGTAAAACGAGTTCTGTTGAAAGACGCAGCTAAACCCATTGGGCGGATCATGAAGCGATGCGGTGAACAGCTCAATGAAGCCACGTTTGCAGGTTTAAACGCAGAAGCCTCACAGGTTATGATGAATAATCTTTTGGATGTTCGGCGAAACTTGCTTGCGGCACTAGAAGATGATTTGGAGCTATTAAACGCAACGGATATATTGTTGAGCCAGGATGAAAACTAGAGGTAGTCCTAGCTATTCGTGCGATCCATTTTGAGCATGGTCTCAAATAATTTATTTAAATAATGAACGAAAGAAATCCGATCGTCTTCGGAAAAGCTGGCCAGTGCTTCTTCGTAGAAGCCATTAATCATCGGGGCGATGTTTGCCCATAATTTCTTTCCCTCTGGGGTTAAGAATATGAGGCGAGACCTTTGATCTTTCGGTGCAATGGCTCGTGTAATGACGCCGCGCTCTTCCAGTCTGTTTAAAACACCACTGATGTTCTGTCGGCTGAGTTTTAGATACTCACAAAGTTCAGAGACACTCATCCCCTCGCTAGCAGTGGGGCGGGAGAGGGCGCCAAGAATTGACCATTGCTGGGTGGTCACCTCTTCCTCGCCCAATGCTTGAGCCCCTACCTTGTGGAGTGTATTTGCCGTTTGGTAGAGCCTAAAGAACAACCTATTGCTTAAATTATCAAACATATTTCAAGTATTCCGCAGATAAAGGTATTTCAGAGATGCAGTATTAAGCAATATATTGACATAAATTGAAAATCAAGGAATTATCATTCAAAAGAATATTGGAGGTATGTCTTTGGAATTCTCTCTTAGTGAAGATCAACGAAATTTTATTGAGGTCGCCCGCGATTTTGCTGCGAAGAAACTTGAACCCGGATATGGAGCGCGCGATGAGAACGGTGTGTTCTCGAGAGAGCTAACCCTTGAGATGGGTGCGTTAGGTTTCATCGCGCCAGAGCAATCGGAAAAATTTGGTGGCTCCAATGTTGATTATCTAACAAGCGGTCTCGTAATGGAGGCTTTAGCCGGACGCGATTTCAATATGGCCTATGTCCAATTGTTGGGTTCGCTTAATAGTCAAATTTTACAAAGATATGCAAATACGCAAGTCGCAGATCAATGGATCCCAAAAATCTGTTCAGGTGAGGTCTTCTTGGGAGTAGCCCTGACTGAACCGGGTGGTGGATCTGACGCTGCAAATCTTCAGTTACGTGCAGAAAAGGTTGACGGTGGATATCAATTGTCTGGCGAAAAAGCTTCAATCTCCATGGCGGATCAAGCAGACATTATGATCGTGTTTGCTCGCACAGGTAAAAAGGAAAGCCGAGCTAAGGGGATTAGTGCATTTCTTGTTGAAATGAAAAGTGAAGGCATCAGCACTAACCGATACGCTGATATGGGGCAGAAATGTATTGGCCGAGGATCCATCTTCTTTGATGACGTTTTCGTGCCAGATTCTCATCGCTTAGGTGATGAGAATAAAGCGTTCTCACAAGTGATGGAAGGCTTTGATTTCAGCCGGGCATTGATCGGTTTGCAATGCTTGTCCGTTGCAGAGCAATCCTTAAATGAGACATGGAAATATGTGCAGCAGCGCACTGCATTTGGAAAACCAATTTCCGACAATCAGGGAGTCACATTCCCGTTGGCAGAGGCGCAGACACAACTCGAAGCCGCAAAATTGCTTTGCTACAAGACATTGTGGTTAAAAGATCAAAATCTCCCCCATACGAGCGAAGCTGCCATGTGCAAATGGTGGGCACCCAAATTGTCATTCGATATTGTCCATCAATGTTTACTTATGCACGGCCATGGCGGATATGGCCAAGATTACCCTTTTGAGCAACGCCTTCGAGACGTTTTGGGGCTTCAAATCGGTGATGGAACCGCTCAAATAATGAAAATGGTAATAGCCAGAGAGAAATTAGGAGAAAACCAATGAAGGGATTGTCAGGGAAAACAGCCATCGTGACGGGTGGCGGGGGCGGTCTTGGAACCGCGATTAGTAAGCGATTAGCTGAAGAGGGGTGCAGGATCGGTGTTTTTGATCTTAATCTAGGTGCTGCGGAGAAAACAGCTGCAGAAATCGGCGAGGCAGCCTGCGCTTTCGGTGTGGACATTTCTGATCTTGACGCGGTTAAATCAGCGGTTGCAGCGTGCGAGGAAAAACTGGGCCCGACAGATATTCTCGTGAATAATGCGGGCTGGGACCAAGTCGGAAATTTTCTTCAAACTGATAAGGCATTGTGGGAAAAAATCGTCGGTATTAATTTATGGGGCCCCCTCCATATGACCCATACGGTTGCTCAAGGAATGTCTGATCGCGCAACAGGCAAGATAATCACAATATCATCAGATGCTGCCCGTGTTGGATCATCAGGTGAAGGAGTCTATTCAGCCTGCAAAGGCGGGATGGTTGCGTTTTCAAAAACCTTGGCGCGGGAACTTGCGCGAAAAAACATTAATGTAAATGTGGTCTGTCCGGGCCCATCCGATACAGCCATTTTGAACGATTTCATTGGCGAAGGAGAGATGGGACAGAAAATCTACGAAGGGCTTAAGCGAGCTATTCCGTTTAAGCGTTTGGGTCAGCCTGATGATTTTGGCGGGATCGTGGCTTTTTTAGCCAGCAGCGAGGCCGACTATATTACGGGTCAGGTGATCAGTGTCTCCGGCGGCCTGACAATGGTTGGATAATTTGCGGCAATATGAAAAATAAAGGAAAATCAAATGTCATATGAAGACATCATATATGAAGAAAAAGACGGCGCTGCTTGGATCACCATCAATCGAGAAGACAAATATAATGCCTTTCGCGGCGTCACGGTTGAGGAGCTTATAGAAGCCTTCAATATAGCTGCATGGAATAAGAATATCGGTGTTATTGTTCTGACAGGCGCCGGAGACAAAGCGTTTTGTACGGGCGGTGATCAATCTGCGCATGACGGACAATATGATGGGCGCGGGACCATCGGTCTTCCTATCGAAGAATTGCAAAGCCTGATCCGTGATGTGCCAAAGCCGGTCATTGCTCGGGTGCAAGGTTTCGCCATTGGCGGCGGTAATGTTTTGGCGGCGATCTGTGATATTACAATCGCCTCTGAAAATGCTCAGTTTGGCCAAGTAGGACCGAAAGTAGGGTCCGTCGACCCTGGATTTGGAACGGCGTATCTTGCGCGCGTTGTCGGCGAGAAAAAGGCGCGCGAAATGTGGTATCTGTGCCGCCGATATTCTGCGGTAGAGGCTGAAAAAATGGGGCTGGCAAATGTAGTCGTTCCTCACGATAAATTGGATGCCGAAGTTGATAAGTGGTGTGCAGAGATTATGCAAAAAAGTCCCACTGCTCTCACCATTGCGAAGCGATCGTTTAATCTTGATAGCGAAAATATTCGAGCCATTTCCTCCATGGGAATGCAGGCGTTGAGTTTATATTATGACACGGACGAATCCCGTGAAGGCGTTAAAGCATTCAATGAAAAACGGAAACCAGATTTTCGAAAACATATGAAATAGGCAGTTCTAGGAAAGGGGCATGCTTATACCCTTTTAATCTCGCCATTTGTAATGATATAGTTTGCCTGCCTCCAACAGGGGCAGGCAATTTTCGTTGATGGGCATTCTATCGATTTCTGAGAATACGGATATTACGTCGAGTCCGATTGAAACGAGCCTCCACCAAAATAATAAAAATCAATAGGGGGCTGTAATGGCGCTAAGTAAAAAGAATAAGAATAACGATGGCCCATTATCCGGTCTGCTCGTAATTGATACAAGCCAAGGAATTGCCGGACCGTATTGCGGATCGATCCTGGCCGGGTACGGCGCGCGGGTGATAAAGGTAGATCCACCGCATGGCGATTGGGGGCGAAATGTTGGCGCTAAATACGGCACTTCTTCGGTTTATTCCGTTGCCTATAACCGTGGCAAGGAAGGGATCGTTCTTGATTTAAAGAAAGAGGGCGATTTAGAGACGCTGTATGAGTTAGTGGCGTAGGCAGATATTTTTTTGTAAAGCTCGCGGCCGGGTGTAGCAAAGAAAATCGGAATTGATTTTGATAAATTAACCGAAAAAAATGCGTCCCTAATTTATCTGTCCATTAGTGGTTTTGGACAAAAAGGACCCTACGCGGAGCGGCCCTGTACAGATGGTGTTGCACAAGCGTTTAGCGGATTGGTTCATGGCAATGTCGGTCAAGATGGCATGGCGCATAAAATGGATATTCCAATTGTCGATATATATACAGGCTTGTACGGATTCCAGTCCGTGAGCATGGCTTTGTTTGAACGCATGAAAACGGGAAAAGCCCAGTACCTGGACAACAATCTGGTTCATAGTGCGCTGGAAGTGCAAAAAGCAAAACTCATTGATCAGCATTTACACGGGGAAACTGTTGCAAAACTCAATCCGCCGTCAGGTGTGTATCAATCAAATACCGGCGATATGGTCATTGCATTGGCGACAGAGGCACATTATCTCAAACTTATTGATGTGATCGGGGCGGATGACTTAAAAGATCGTTCTGAATACGAAACGTTCGAGCTGCGAGGGGAAAATGACGGTCCTTTGCGGGCGCGAATTCAAGATATCGTTGGCCGTAAATCTGGCAAGGAGTGGATGGAAATACTTGGAGGGGCCGGTATAATTGTAAACACCATCAACAGTGTATCTGAGGTTCTCGCGGACGAGAATATCATGGCCTCAGGAATGCTCCGTGATGTGCAGCAAGCAGGAATGGGTGTTATTAGGCTTCCGACTATGCCGTTAATGGATGGCATGGAGGCAGATGCTCCAGAACTTGGCCAGCATACGGAACAAGTCTTGAGAGAGCTTGCGGGCGAGTAACTGTATTTTTGGGCAATGAAATTGAGTAGGAATAATTTTGGAAAAATCAGAAGAACCGGCTTTTAACGCGCCGCCTGTTACAAAATATCTGGTTGCAAGCCTGATTTTTATTCACATCCTGCTGTTGGTTACAAGCCCAGAGACAAAAAGCTGGTTTTATACAAACTTCTCTTTTGATATTTCAGGGGCCACAGCGGTTTTCCAAATGCCCACGGGGACCGGGGTTGCTGGTCTTATTTTTAAGCTAACATCCCATATGTTTTTGCACGATGATTTCATGCATCTTCTGGTAAACGCGTTCATGCTTTTGGCTTTCGGTGCCATGGTGGAGCGTTATTACGGCGTAGCAACATTTATTACCCTGTTTCTGATTTGCGGTTGGGTCGGGGCCATGAGCGAATATGCAGTATCTGTGAATGAGGGCGGGATATTATATGGTGCGTCGGGCGCAGTGTTTGGAATGATGGGCGCCACGATGCGGTTGATGCTGCCAAAAATGGGTATGCAGAAAGTTGTCGCATTTGCAGCCGTGATGATGGGGTTGAATTTGCTCATCGGTATGTCGCCGCTGGGGCAGATGCTCACGGGCGGCGATGCAACTATTTCATGGGCAGCCCACCTTGGTGGGTTCGTCGCAGGCACGTTATTATCCCTACTGTTTAAACCAGCATCAGTTTAGGAGTTCACGGGACTGTCATAAGCTTGTTATCGGGATTTCCATTACACTGCTGAGATAGCAATAGTTGAAGGGAGTCCAGATGATCAGAATTCGTAAAAGTTTAGCATTTTTCACATTATTAGCAGGGATTTTTCTTGCGTCTCCAACATTAGCGGGCGATCTGCAAGGACCCTTTAGCAGTAGTTTTCTCGGTGTTGCCGCTGAAGGTTATGATGTGGTCTCTTACTTCACGGAGCGCAAACCCGTTGAAGGGGAGAAAAGTCACAGTCTCAAATGGAAAGGGGTGGAATGGCGCTTTTCATCTGCAGACAATCAAAAAACCTTTGAAAGTCATCCTGAAAAATATGCCCCGCAATACGGCGGATATTGTGCCTATGCTGTCTCTCAAGGGTATACCGCAGGCGTTGATCCAGAAGCATGGAGCGTGGTGGATGGCAAATTGTATCTGAATTATTCAAAAAGTGTTCAAAAAACATGGGTGAGTGATAAGGCGGGATACATTAAATCTGCCAATGATAATTGGCCATCTGTCCGAAATTCACTCTAGCAATTGCCCAAAGAAAAACACCTGAGCATATGGGGGGCTCAGGTGTCTTGAATGTGAGATATCTATAAGGGAGAGAATATCTCACAACAGGGTTCTTGCCCGCTAGCGCCGCCAAATAGGAAGCTCTTCATCTGCTGCAGGCTGATAGGTCACGGTCATTTCATCAAATGCACCGAGTGCCGTTGGGATATCTTGGTCTGGGCGCATTTCGAATGAATTAAAGCCGCAACGTTGCATGTAAAAAATCTGATCATGCAGAACGTCGCCAACAGCCCTAATTTCACCTTTATAACCAAATCGTTCGCGGAGAAGTCTCGCTTGTGTAAACGCGCGACCATCAGCCATCTTTGGAAATTGCAGGACGACGAGGTCAAGTCTGTCGAAATCTTCGACCAACTCGGCGACATTGTCGGTGTTTTCCAAAATGACACCAAGACGACTATTGCGTTTCAGTAAGGCGTCGCGGGAAGATTTCCATTCATCGAAGGGCACATACACATCACCTGACGGAAGATTGTCCATATCTTCCAAGCCAGTATATGGTGTCCAGCTATCTTCCTGGGGTTTACGGTCTTTTATGAAGTTACCCATAAAGTTTCTCCTTGAACGGGCCTTGGCCCAAGCGCCTGTAGGCGGTCAAAAATGTCTCTTCCGGGTCTTCACGATTTGTAAGATAGACATCCAGCACATCGGAAACCGCATCGACAATTTCATCAGCCGTGAATGCGGGGCCAATGATTTTACCAATAGAGGCATCTTCACGAGCGCTGCCACCAAGGGTGAGTTGGTAAACTTCGACCCCCTTTTTGTTGACGCCGAGAATACCGATGTTTGCCACATGGTGATGTCCGCAAGCATTGATACACCCTGAGATGTTTAAGCTTATATCGCCCAGATCATTGATAAAGTCATAAGCGTCAAACCGCTCGGTAAGAGCCTGTGCAATGGGGATTGAACGTGCTGTGGCAAGGGCGCAATAATCCATGCCTGGGCACGAAATAATGTCCGTCAAATGGTTATAGTTTGGTGTCGCAAGATCAAGTGCTGTAAGTTCCTGCCACAAACTGTGGAGATCGCTGAGTTTCACATCGGACAGCACCAGATTCTGGCGGTGGGTTGAACGAATGGCACCAAGACTGTATTTGTCGGCCAAATCAGCAATTGCATCCATCTGATCAGCGGTTACGTCACCAGTTGGCTGGTTTCTGGACTTCAATGACAAATAGACAACCCGGTAGCCATCTTTTTTGTGAAGCTCGATATTTTTATCGGCCCAGTTGGCAAACATCGGATCGCTAATGAGTTCTTTGTCATAATCTACGTCAAAGTCGCTTAGTTTTTCATATTCAGGATCTTTAAAGTGAGCCTCAATATTTTTGATGTCTTCATCGCGCAAACGAAGGGAGCTGGTTTTTACCTGCTGCCATTCTTCTTCGACCAGTTCGCGGAATTTTTCTTCACCTGTTTCGTGAACAAGGATTTTAATCCGTGCTTTATACAGATTATCCCGGCGGCCCAATTTATTGTATACGCGCAAAATGGCTTCAAGATATGTGAGCATATCGTGAGGCGGCAAAAACTCACGGATCAATTTACCGATCATCGGTGTCCGGCCAAGGCCGCCACCAACATAAACTTCCATCCCTAATTCGTCTGCGTCATTTTTAACAAGACGAAGGCCAATATCGTGAACAGCAACCGCCGCACGATCGTGGGTGGCACCGCTCACGGCAATTTTAAACTTCCGGGGAAGGAAGTTGAATTCCGGATGGAACGTTGACCACTGACGGATCAGTTCGCAATAAGGGCGTGGATCCGCGATCTCATCACGGGCAACACCTGCGAGAGGGTCAGACGTTGTGTTCCGGATACAGTTACCGCTTGTCTGGATCGCATGCATTTCAACAGCGGCCAAATCATCAAGGATTTTCGGAACATCTTCCAGTTTCGGCCAGTTGTATTGAATGTTCTGGCGAGTGCTGAAATGGCCGTAGCCGCGGTCATATGTTCTGGCAATATGAGCCAGTGTCCGCATTTGTTCAGAAGATAGCAGGCCGTAGGGCACTGCAACACGTAGCATATAGGCATGTAACTGAAGATATAGACCGTTCCGCAGGCGTTGCTGCTTGAACTCATCTTCAGAAAGATCGCCTTTTAGGCGCCTCGCGACTTGATCACGAAATTGACTGACCCGCTCTTGGAGGAGCTGGTGGTCTTCTTGGGAATATTGATACATTTTCTAGCTCTAAATAGAATGTGTATTGGACTAAGCTGCGCGAATGTTGGCAGCGTTGAGATCGGTAGACTGCGGCAACAAGACCGTCGGGCCGTTTGCGCGAATGCGTTCCCGGTTCTCCAAAGGACTAATGCCGTTTGAAGTCGCTTCCACATCAATGGCATAAGCTGCAATGACAATGTTGTCCTTCTCAGCCTGTTCAGCCAAAGCTTTCAACGTGTCGACTTTTTGAGTTTCGGTGGTCACTGCTTTGTTCAATTCAGTTGACCAGAATGCGCCATCAGTATCGATGCATAGATAAGCGACCAGACCTTCTTTGAGTAAAGACGCTGTGTAGACCTGAAAAGCCATCGATTTTCTCCTTATGCTTTGCCGAAGATAGAACGACAAATAACTCGTTACTAAGATTATATAGTTTAAATATTTATTTACGCAAGAAAATTGTAGTTTAAATTTATACTACACAAATAATTGGTTAATTGATCGACGATATGGTTGGCTTTATGTTCACGTGTATGCCGCATTCCGTCTTACCTTGGCCAGCCCATCTACCGGCGCGATCATTCACGCCATCAGGTGTTCGTTCGGTGCAGGGCATACATCCAATGGACTTAAATCCATCCGCAACAAGTGGGTGGGGTGGAAGGTTTTTCTCTAAGAATGCTTCTTTGATATCTGCATCGGACCAGTGAGCTAGCGGATTGATTTTGATAAAGTCATCGGACGCCTCAATAACGTCTAAATCACTGCGAATACCAGATTGAAAACGCTTTCTGCCAGTAATCCAACCTGTGAATCCTGCGCTTCGTAGCTTATCTAGACCTGCGTTGAGGGGCAGAACTTTGCGGATTTCACAGCATTTGTCAGTATCTTTTGTGAAAAGCATATCGTCCGGATCAAGATTCTCCAGCAGGCCGCTATCGGGTCTGATGATGCGCACATCTTCTAAGCCAAGCAGATCAGTGATCTGGCGTTGGTAGCGGAGTGTTTCGCCAAATAGACGCCGGGTGTCCAGAAAAATGACTGGGATCGTTGGGTCAGTCTTGGCAACTAGGTCCAATAAGACAACGGCCTCAGCACCAAATGAGGAGGTCATCATTATCTTTCCGCCGATCTCACTGGTCTGGAGCGCTTTTAAAAGAGCGCTACCCTCAAGATGGCCGTATGAACCTCGTAGCTGAGCTGCGAGGGCTTCGGTAGCTGGAATAGTTGAATTCGAGGACATAATTTTACGCTTTCAAGAATCATGACTTATCTCAATGTATGTATTATATGAAAAACATCAATTGAAAATGTATTAAAAATTTAACACAATATTTTAGTGTGAAATCGAAAGCATGTGCGAGAGAAAGAGTTCTGATATGCTGATCTCCAATAACAGAGTGGTTTTTCAGGAGATGGAGATGAGCATACGAGCAGGTTTGTTGGTATTTGTGGTATGGATGGCGGGTATTTTATCCGCAGTCGCTGCGCCTGTTGAGAGTTTTACAATTTCTGCCGCAAATAAAAATATATTGAGAACGGTTGAAGGGCCAATTTTGTCGCTGAATGAGTTGTTCTGGCCCAAGGCTCGTTCGCCACTGGGAGATTTGGAAGGTCAGCGGGTTCAATTTGATCAATCAAAGTTTTCTTCTCCAGAATTAAACAGTAATCGCTATGGCGATCTTCGCGGCCAGCTCTCTTTGCGGGGAAAAGGGTGGCTGCAACGATATTGGATCAAGCAGGGAGCGGCTCTGTGGCTAGGTGTCGGCCCATACCCCACTGACTTGCGGCAGGAACTTCTCAAAGCTGAGGAAAGTGCCCGGCGAAACAAAAAGGGTATTTGGCGGCGGCAAAGAGTTCTTGATGCTGAGGACTTGAAGGTTTTATCTAACCAGAAAGGGTTCCAAATCGTCTCGGGAAGAATTCAAAGTGTCCGTCGGGTGAGAGGGGATACCTATTTGAACTTCGGTGAGGACTGGCGGCGAGACTTTACAGCCGTAATCTCGTCAAA
>CAJXWA010000084.1 GCA_913062525.1 uncultured Alphaproteobacteria bacterium
GCGCCCAAGAGATTGCAAGTGCCCATCGTCTCCCTTGTATTTATCTTGTGGATTGTGGCGGTGCCTATTTGCCGGAACAAGATCGCGTATTCCCAGACCGGGATCACTTTGGAAATACCTTTTACCGTCAATGTCAGTTGTCTGCCGCCGGTATTCCGCAAATATCTGTTGTGTTTGGCGGATGTACGGCGGGCGGCGCGTATATTCCGGCATTATCTGATCAAGTTATAATGGTTGCTGAAAACGCTCGCATTCATTTGGGCGGACCATCCATTGTGAAGGTCGCCATTAACGAAGACGTCGACGGGGAAACTCTTGGCGGCGCGCGCATGCACACGAAAGTCTCTGGTGTAAGCGATCATCTTGCAGCCAATGAAGATGAAGCCCTTGCCCGGCTTCGGGACATAGCTGCAAACCTAAATATGGAACGATTGCCAGCCTTTAATATTAATGAGTTCGAAGAGCCGTTGTATTCCCCTGAAGAAATCACTGGGGTTATCAGCCACGACCGGAAAATCCCATATGATGTTCGCGAGGTTATTGCTCGCCTCATTGATGGCAGCGATTTTCAAGAGTTCAAACCAGAATGGGGAGAGAGTCTCGTTTGCGGATTTGCTGAAATTCAAGGGCAACCTGTTGGCATTTTGGGAAATAACGGAGCGTTATTTTCAGAGTCGGCCTTAAAAGGGGCTCACTTCATTCAGTTGTGTGATCAGCGCAATATCCCGCTCTTATTTCTGCACAATATTACCGGTTTTATGGTGGGTACGGATGCGGAACGCGGCGGCATTGCAAAAAATAGCGCGAAAATGGTTTATGCAATGTCAACGGCGCGGGTTCCAAGACTATCGATTGTTATTGGCGGATCCTACGGCGCGGGTAATTACGGCATGTGTGGCCGGGGTTTCAGGCCAGATTTTCTGTTTGCTTGGCCAAGTGCTGAAGTTGCGACAATGTCTGCTGATATAGCATCCAACGTGATGTTGGAACTTCGTAGAGGAAAACATGATGGCGGGGAGGCCGCGAGTGAAGAGCTAGACAAAATCGAAAATGAGGTTCGAGCCCAATACGACGAACAAAGTGATCCCTATTATGCAACGTCCAGATTGTGGGATGACGGCATCATTGCCCCAAATCAAACCCGCGATGTGCTGGGGCTATGCCTATCCATTGTGAGGTCAACGCCTCAGGCTGAGAAATTCTCGCCCGTGTATAGAATGTGAGGGCAGAAAATTGACCGAAAATTTGAAAATTAATATGGAAGTCAGGAAAACAGGAATGGCGTTTGATACCGTCCTCATTGCCAATCGCGGTGAAATTGCGCTGCGAATTATTAGGGCCTGCAACAGTCTAGATTTAAAAAGTGTCGCGGTATTCTCTGATGCCGATAAGTCTGCCCCTTACGTCGGTGCTGCCGATAAAGCCGTTCATATAGGTGCGTCGGAAGCGGCTAATAGTTACCTCAATATGGGAAAAATAATTGAAGCCGCAAAATCTTCTGGCGCTGGAGCAATTCACCCCGGATATGGTTTTTTGGCAGAAAACGCAGAATTTGCGAAACTCTGTGCTGAAAATGGTTTGGTATTTATTGGGCCTAGTGCTGATCTCATTGAAAAAATGGGCTCAAAAATAGAGGCCAAATCCGTTGCGATCGAAACGGGTGTTCCTGTCGTTCCGGGATACCATTCGGCAGATCAGGGTCTAGACGGTTTAATGCAAGCGGCCAAAGATGTTGGCGTACCGTTGATGATCAAGGCCAGTGCGGGCGGCGGTGGCCGCGGAATGCGTTTGGTGACAGATTTAGCTGATTTCTCAAACGAACTGAGTTTGGCCCAAAAAGAAGCAAAGGCAGCATTTGGCGACCCTGCGGTTTTGCTTGAAAGATATGTGGAAAACGCCCGTCATATTGAAGTGCAGATTTTAGGCGATCAACACGGAAATGTAGTGCATTTGTTTGAACGAGATTGTTCTATCCAGCGTAATCATCAAAAGGTTATTGAAGAAGCACCTGCGCCAAATCTACCTGAAAAGATACGATCTGGAATATTGACCGCTGCAGTGAATTTAGCGCGGCATGTATCCTACGATAGCGCTGGAACGGTTGAGTTTATATATGATGTGAAACGAGAAGAGTTTTATTTTCTGGAGATGAATACGCGCCTGCAGGTGGAGCATCCAGTGACAGAAGAAATCACTGGTATTGATCTCGTCCAATGGCAAATTGCGATTGCGCAAGGGGAGGGTCTAACTCTTGCCCAAAGTGATATCCAGTGCACAGGTTGGGCTATTGAGGCTCGCTTGGCTGCAGAAGATCCCGAGAAAGGATATCTTCCGCAAACGGGGCAGATTACCTGTTATGAAGAGCCAGATTTTGAAAATGTTCGAATTGACAGTGGTATCCAGAACAGCAGCATCGTCTCCCATTACTATGACAGCATGCTTGCGAAAGTTATCGCCAAAGGCGGTAGCCGATCCGCCGCAATTCGAAAACTAATAAAAGCACTCGGGGCCTATCAAGTGACAGGCGTCGGAACTAACAAATTTTTCATTAAAGATGTATTAGACTTGCCTGAATTTACAGAGGGAAATCATCATACATCTACTTTGAAAATAGCTTTTTCAGGTCACTGGAAAGCACCAAAACCATCGGCGATTAGCCTATCTTTAGCCGTGTTGGCAGGACATTTGAATATGCTGGCGACTGGGGCATCTGGACCTTGGAGACGAATGGGAAGCTGGCGCCTGACGGCGGCCTTAGATCGTCCGGTAAGCGCGTACTATGTTATCAGATCCGCAGATGGTGAAAATCAAGATGTGGAGCTTCAAAATTGTAAAGGCTGTTATTCGGTTTTGTTAGACGGGGAGCTTGCTGCCTCCTTTGAAAAGGCGCGGTTAGACGGCTCGTCTATTTCTTATGAAAACGGTGGCATTGCGACCAAAGCAAAAACACATATAAACGGCTCAACAGTTTCGGTGTTTGATGACAATGGTGATGTTCAAATCCAACTGCTCAAAATCGAAGATGTTTATCTCTCTGAAAAACATTCTGAAACTGATGGTGGAAATCAAGTTTTCGCTCCCATGCCGGGATTGATCGCAGATGTACTTGTTCACAAAAATCAGATCGTGAAAAAAGGCGAGGCAGTCATTGTTTTGGAAGCGATGAAACTTCTGCAGAAACTCGAGGCCCCTGTGTCAGGTGTGGTGTCCGACGTTCACTTCCAGCCCGGTGATACACCAGAAAAAGGCGCGTTGTTGCTGACAA
Source organism: uncultured Alphaproteobacteria bacterium (assembly GCA_913062525.1). Lineage (GTDB taxonomy): Bacteria > Pseudomonadota > Alphaproteobacteria > Sneathiellales > Sneathiellaceae > Sneathiella. Next base: position 3,266 of record CAJXWA010000084.1, read on the forward strand.
TCGATCCTGAAACTAAAAACTCGTAAATAGGAAAATAAGAATGACAAAGAGTATTTATTTTAGTGAAGAACATGACATGTTGCGCGCACAAGTACGCCGATTTGTGAACGAGAAGGTTTTACCGTACGGCGAGAAGTGGGAGCAGGACGGAATGACCCCGCGGGAGGTTATCCGTGAAATGGGTGAGCTTGGATTCCTCGGCATTCAGTATGAGGAAGAGTATGGCGGCACCAATCTCGATGTTCTTGGAACTGTGGTTTACGCTGAAGAGCTGGGCTATTCCTCCTTTGGTGGTTTCGCGATCACATCATTGGTGCATACCGACATGGCATCCCCGCATCTTGCGAACGCAGGAACACCGACACAAAAAGCCAAATATATGCCTGACATCATCGCCGGTAATAAAATCACCGCAGTAGCCGTAACAGAACCTGACGCTGGATCAGACGTCGCCGGAATGAAATCGCGCGCCGTCAAAGATGGATCGGATTGGGTGCTAAACGGCACCAAAATGTTCATTACCAATGGTGTTCATGCTGATATTTATTTCGTGGCGGTAAAAACGGATCCGGAAGCGAAGGGATCTCGCGGCGTAACCATATTCATTGTTGAAAAAGGAACAGAGGGTTTTTCTGTCGGGCGATCCCTTGATAAAATGGGATGGCGGTCATCAGATACGGCTGAGCTTGTGTTCGATAATGTGCGTGTGCCGGAGGAAAATATTCTTGGAGGCGTGAACAAAGGTTTCTACGCGATTATGAAAAACTTCCAAAATGAAAGGATTGTTTTAGGGGCACAAGCATTGGGTGAATCCCAAAAAGCGCTGGATCTGACTTTTGAATATGTGAAGCAGCGGAAAGCCTTTGGTGGAACGCTATGGGATAAGCAGGTCATTCGCCAACGCCTTTCCAAACGCCAATCCGAAGTGGCCGCCGGTCAGCAGCTTTTGTATCACTGCGCATGGTTGGAGGCCTCTGGCGAGGAGTGCGTAAAAGAGGTCTCAATGGTCAAAGCCTATTGCGGAGAACTCGTTAATAAGGTGATGTATGATTGCCAGCAATTCCACGGCGGCTTCGGATATATGAAAGAGGCACCAATCGAGCGTATGGTTCGGGATGCTCGCGTGCAGTCTATTGGCGGCGGTGCGACAGAAGTTATGTTGGAAGAGATCGCTAAACGATCATAGATTGCGTTATTGCTAATGCATATCTAAAAGGGGGATACTCTTCCAATTGACGAATGCCACGAAAATTGAATTTAAATCTGGACAATTGGCAAGGACGGTCTGTAAAACCGCGACACTCTTAGGTTCAGAACAGTATCAATTCCCTTAGGAAGTTTAGTCATGAATACAAAAGATATCGTCTATATCGCCTTGTTCGCAGCTCTAATGGCTGTGCTTGGTGTTTTCCCGCCCATCACTATCCCTTCACTTGGCGTTCCGATCACGGCACAGTCCATGGGCGTGATGTTAGCGGGCGGCATTTTAGGTGCTAAACGCGGTGCCCTTTCGATGATTTTGTTTTTAGTCTTGGTCGCAGCAGGCCTTCCGTTGCTTGCAGGTGGACGCGGCGGAATGGGCGTATTTTCGGGCGCATCAGCAGGCTTCATTTACGGCTGGATCGTTGCAGCATATGTTGTCGGCATGATCGTTGAGAGAAGCTGGGGAAAACTGAACATGGTAACCGCAGCAGGCGCCTGTATTCTTGGTGGCATTGTTGTTGTGTATGCTATGGGTGTCCCATGGCTTTCAGTAACAGCCTCAATTCCGTTCATGAAGGCATTTATGGGCTCAATGGCCTATGTCCCGGGCGACTTGGTCAAAGTTGTGGTCGCTACCGGTGTTATTTTGACAGTTAAGCGCTCTTACCCGCTTATTTCAGCAAAAGCGTAGCCAATCTTCCTGAAAGGGCGACATGATTAGATTAGAGTCTGTAAATGTCGCCTTTGATGGGCGCGTTGTTCTTGAGAATGTGACTGTTCAGTTGCAGGAACAGCGTATCGGTATAATTGGTCTGAACGGGTCTGGCAAAAGCACCTTCGTGCGGTTGCTGAACGGTCTTCAACTTCCCGATAAAGGGACCGTTTATGTTGATGATCTTGATAGCCAGCAGGAGGGACGGAAGATCCGTCGTCGCGTCGGCTTTGTTTTTCAAAACCCCGACAATCAAATCGTCTACCCTACCGTTCGAGAAGATATGTCTTTCGGTTTGAAAAATTTGCGGTTTCCAAAAGAAGACATTGAACAGCGCATTGAAAAAGCATTAATCGCCTATGGTATAGAACATCTTGCAGATCGTCTGACCCATCAATTAAGCGGCGGCGAAAAGCAGCTCGTTGCTCTGGTCGGTGTCTTGATCATGCAGCCAGAATATATAGTTCTGGATGAGCCAACCACCCTACTTGATTTAAAGAATAAGCGGCTTCTTATGTCCATCATTCGTGATTTAGGTCAGCGCGTTATTATGGTGACGCATGATTTGGATCTTCTGGTCGATTTTGACCGTGTGTTGTGTTTTCATGACGGAAAACTAGCATCTGATGGACAACCTGCGAGCGTCATCAACGAGTATTTGCAGCTGTGTGATCAATGATCAGCCTGTATCATCCCGCACAATCGTTGATCCACAGCATTGCCGCTGGGCATAAAGTGTTGATGTTGTTGATACTGGGCACGGTTCTTTTCCAAGTGGACCGACTTGAGATATTGGTAGTCGTTGCTGTTGTGGTGGTCGCTTGTTATGGGGTCGCAAAAATTCCGTTTAGGTTGGCCTTCAAACAACTTAAACCCGCGTTATTTCTTCTGGCCATTATATTCCTAGCCCAAATATTTATTCTAGGGCTAGAGGCCGCAATTTTTGTTGTGTTGCGATTTGCGGTTCTGATACTTGCTGCCAGCTTAGTGACTTTGACGACAATGATGTCTCATATGATAGAAGCCATAGAAAAGGGCTTATCCATATTTGGACACTGGCTACCTGTCGCCAAAATCAGTTTGGCTCTGTCACTCACGGTTCGGTTCATTCCTGTCATAGGCGTTATGGCCGAAGAAGTTCGCGAAGCTCAAAGGGTGCGCGGAATGGAGCGAAATGTTTTTGCACTTGCGATGCCCCTGATCATTCGAACGCTAAAGATGGGGACGGAAGTTGCCGAAGCGTTAGATGCACGTGGTTTCGATTCCGATGATGAAACTGATGCTAAGAGCCGCACAAGCTGACCTGAAAATTAGGCTTTTATCAATTAATAAAGTATGTTTCTATGTGAATTCCGCCGCAGCATATGGAATTTACAATGATCGAAATGCCATCCCCAATTACAACGCAAGACTACCCGACATTCGTCTCCCATTTGGAGTGTGCGTATACTGGGGAGAGGTTTGAAGCTGACAAAATTCATGGGCTTTCAAGTGCTGGAAAACCGATCATTGTTAAGTATGATTTGAAAGCAGTCGCCAACAGTATCACCAAACAAGAGATCGAGGCTAGAAGCGGTGGTTTTTGGAAATACCGAGAGTTGCTGCCCGTTCGCCACAGTGCCAATATTCCGGCACTAGGAGAGGCGTTGACGCCGTTATTATCGCTGAGCAGGCTTGCGGGTAAAGGCGGGGAACTGATCATAAAGGATGAAGGGCGGCTTCCAACCGGATCTTTTAAGGCGCGCGGCCTTGCACTTGCTGTTGCAATGGCGAAGGAGCTGGGTCTGACGCGGCTTGCTATGCCAACTAATGGAAATGCGGGTGCTGCTATGGCGGCCTATGCGACCCGAGCTGGATTGCAAACCACAATTTTCTGCCCCGACGATACACCGGAAGTGAATGTATCTGAAATCGAATTACAGGGCGGGACTGTATACCGGGTTAATGGGCTGATTAACGATTGCGGAAAAATAGTGGGTGACGGGAAAGAGAAAACGGGTTGGTTCGATGTCTCTACCTTGAAGGAGCCATACCGGATTGAGGGAAAGAAAACCATGGGGTTGGAGCTTGCCGAGCAATTGGGCTGGGATGTTCCTGATGTTATCTTTTACCCCACAGGCGGGGGAACGGGTCTGATTGGCATGTGGAAAGCGTTTGAGGAACTGGAAGATATGGGATGGCTGGGGCAAAAACGTCCTAAAATGGTTGCTGTGCAATCAACAGGCTGCGCGCCCATTGTGAAGGCTTTTGAAGATGGGGAAGAGCATGCTCCTCTTTGGGAGGGCGCATTTACGGTTGCCTCTGGTATTCGAGTGCCAATAGCCGTTGGGGATTTTATGATCTTGCGGGCTGTGCGCGAAAGTGGTGGATTTGCAATCGCGGTTCCAGATGAGGATATTCTAAAAGGGCAGGAAGAAGTCGCCAGGGTCGAGGGCGTTTTGTTATGCCCTGAAGGGGCGGCGACATATGTGGCCTATAAGCAATCTTTGGCTGAGGGCCGGATTTCACCCACCGACCGTGCCGTTTTGTTCAATTGCGCAACGGGTCTTAAATATCCAATGCCGAAGGTGGAACGATCATTGGACCGCTTCCAGCCTATCGACTATGAAAACATTTGAGATCAGCTTTTCTTAGTTTTAATGCAGTTTGGATGTTTAGCGGATAAAATTTGGATTTGGTGCGAGAAAGATCCACCGTCGCTCAACGTCACTGAGTTGAAACCAAGAATAGTCATTAGATCTAAGAAGGTCAGTTCTTCGGGAGCCTTCGATTTTGCAAAAATCGGAGTGGTTCGTGCGCTGGTCGATAGATCCGCAAGAAGCGCTCGTGCCCGGTACACTGTGTTGAGATATCCTTCGACCTTCGAGATGATGATCAGTTTTGTTGATTGTGAGCCTTTTGCAAACACTGCATAGGGTGTCTCGTAGGGTTGTTGGTTCATGCCGTTTTTCACACCAATGATAAATCCAACCCGACGTTTTTTTGTAATATCTGCAAGTTGCGGAACACGTGCGCAATATAATTCGATTTGCTGTGGTGACGGATAATAATATCCTACATACCGATCCTGCGAAGCTTGTGCATTTACGTTTGATGTAAAGGCAAGGACAGTGAATAGGAGCAAAGTGAACGTAGAGAGCAATCGCATCATCAAAGGTCTTTCAATCAATAAATATTAGCTTCCACATACCAGAAGTATCGCACAAGGCTAAAGCATTTCTTTTAGGAATATTTACGCGACCAGTCTGCCACTACGTCCTGCGGGGCAGGTGATGATGACCTATCGCGAATTCCTTCTGCGCCTGTTGGGGCGGTAAGCTCAATAACATAGCCGTTTGGATCTCGGAAATAGATGGATTTAATAAAATTGTGATCAGCAACTCCGCGTGTTTCAATTCCAGCGGCTTTGCCTTTTTCAAACATTTCCATCATGTCATCCATAGTGACTTCTAGCGCAATGTGTAAATCATAATCATGCTGAGTTTTGAAATCAAAGTCCATATCAGGGACTTCAAAAAATGCTAACGCTGAGCCATCATCCAATTGATAGAAAGTATGAAGGGCTGCTGTTTCTCGTCCGGTTTTCGTCTCCCCTATGCTAAATGCGCGAACAAGGGGGAGGCCGAGAAAATCTTCGTAGAATTTGCGGGTTTCTTCTGAGTTTTTACAACGATATGCGTTGTGATGTAATCCTTTGATCATATGACTAATTACCCTCGTTCGAGTTTCCATCGCGGTTTGATTTATGTGTAATGTGATCTTAGGACCGTCCCGGGTCAACCGGACATTCAAAATAAGTTGTATAATCGAATTTCAATCATACATAGTTTTAATGATGAAATTTATACTTATGGTTGCTTTTTTGCTTTGGCCGAGTCTGGGCTTTGCTAAAGCCGACACTCTATTGCAACGGAACCACTATTGGGGCCGAGTGACGGCTGTCTACGACGGGGACAGTATTACGGCGGCAATCGCTTTATGGCCGGGGCAAACGGTGACCACAAAAATAAGACTTCGCGGTATTGATGCGCCAGAGCTTCGTGGTAAATGCGCCGAAGAAGTTAAAAAAGCGAAGCAAGCTAAAGCCTACTTGGAAAATAGATTGCTTGGATCAGACGTCAAAATTACCAAAATTGAGGTTGAGAAATATGGGCGCATTCTCGCATCTGTATGGAGCGGCGGCGGAGAAAGTATTGCACAGTCACTGTACGAACGTGAACTCGCAGTTTTGTATGGGGGCGGTAAACGGCGGGACTGGTGCTAAATGTAATTCTAGCCGCGGCCGCCTGCAATTAGAGCCGCATCTGGATGTTGCTGGAGTTTCCGCATGGCATACACGCCTGCCAGGGGGCCTATAGCGAGGGGAAGAAATGCATAAGACCACCCCAAATATTCGACAAAATAGGGAACAAGGTGGATAGAGATCAGACTTATGAGAAATCCAATACAGGTTTGAATGGTGAGCAACGTTCCAATGACATTGGGCGGGCTTAACTCAATGATGCAGGTTGAAAATTGGGCGCTATCGGCAACAATGGTGATCCCCCAAATAACGGCAATAATCATAATGGGGAGAGGTGATCCACCAAAAAACAACCCAATAGTGGCGGCGCAAGCGCCGCTCATTACCATCGCCCAAATGGTTACGGTCGTCCGTCCGAATTTATCGGCGAGGAGGCCTGCCGCAATGCAGCCAATTGCGCCGACAGCAAGGGTGATGAAGGTCGATAGATTTGCTAAGGAGGCGGCGTTTTCCAGACCAAATACTCTGTAGCTTTCAAGCAGGAAGATGCCGATCCACGCCCACATGGCATAAAGTTCCCACATATGGCCAAAATAGCCAAAATTTGCATAACGCAGAGCTTTGTTTCTCCATGAAAGTAGGGCAAGTGATGCCCGAAATGGTGGAGCGGGAGGCAACTCATGGCCAAGTTTCACAAAGGGAATAAGAATCAGTGAGGAACTTGCAAGAAGAGAGCTGGCAATGATTGTCGTTTTCCAGCTTAAACCTTGAATGTCTAACAGATTAAGAAGATGCGGCGATGCGCTGCCAAGAGTGAGTGCTCCAACCAGCAAACCCACAAGTAGGCCTGCATCTTTATTTGCCCAAGTAGCGATCATCTTCATCCCAATAGGATATAGCCCCGCCATCATAATTCCGGTGATTAGTCGTAGAAGAATAACCAAGGGGGAGATTGGCTCTAGTAATAGAATCCCAGCATTTGCGCAAATTGCCATCAAACTTGAAAAAAGGTAAATTCGGTGCGGCGAAAATCTGTCTGCGAGATTAAGGATGGCACTGGCTAATGTTCCAAGGACAAAACCGATGGCAACACTGCTCGATAGCAGGGCAGCGTGAAAGTCACCAAAGTCATACTCAGCTTTGAAGGCGGGAATAAGGGCCGTTGCAGAAAACCATAAGGAAAGGGCGGCGACTTGCGCCAATGCCAGCAGGGTTACGGCTTTCGCTTTTTGCATTTTTCGGGTCATTTAAGTCGGCCGTCCTAACATATTTTGTCAAATATCAGTAGCACCCTACTAATCTGATCACAAAGACCTTTTCTTTACGGCGCATGCTATTCATATACTTGTCTGATGTTGGGAAAACGGCGGAATGTAGTTTTTCCTTGTATTAGGCGCAGAATTTCGCGATAACGCGCCATCTTTGAGCGCCAGTTTGGCAAAAAATGAGTATGGCGGAATTGATGTCGAAAACCTCTGAAATAATAGAACTACCCTCTGTAAACGAAGATCGGAAACCCGACTATTTCGTTGAAAAAGATGGGCTCGTTTTCGCAGGTACTCATTTGATCGTCGATTTATGGGGTGGCTCAAACCTGAATAACGCGACGTTTATTGAAGAAACACTTCGCGAATGCATTGAAGTGTCTGGAGCAACGCTGCTCCATATTCACATTCATGCGTTCGAACCTAACGGATTGTCCGGTGTTGCTGTTTTGGCTGAAAGCCATATTAGCTTTCACAGTTGGCCCGATGAGGGATATATGGCGCTGGACATCTTTATGTGCGGTAAAGCAGAACCTCATAAGTGCTTGCCCGTACTTAAAAAAGCTTTCAAACCAGAATCTGTCCAAATAAATGACCTGAAGCGGGGAGTGATCGGATGACCGAACTTTTCGATGAAGGACTGCATTCGGGCATTAGTTTAGGGCTTGAAGTTGGTGATATCCATTACCAGGATAAGACTGAACACCAAGACCTGATGATATTTGATCATGCCCGTTTTGGCCGAGTGATGTCACTTGATGGCGCTGTTCAAACCACAGAAAATGATGAATTCATTTATCATGAGATGTTTGCTCATGTTCCGATCCTTGCCCATGGGTCGGCGAAAAAAGTGCTGATCATTGGCGGCGGTGACGGGGGAGCGGCCTGTCAGGTCCTCAAACATAGTGGAATCGAAGTGACTTTGGTTGATATCGACCGAACGGTTATTGATTTATCGATTGAATATATGCCGACTGTAAGTGACGGGGCATTTGAGAATCCCAAACTGAACGTCATCATCACAGATGGCTGTCAGTTTGTTAAAGAAACGGCTGAGAAATGGGACGTCATCATAATTGACTCCACAGACCCTCACGGCCCAGGCGAAGTGCTCTACACTCAAGAATTTTACGGCGATTGTAAATCCTGTCTGACGGACGGCGGTATCATCGTTACCCAAAATGGCATTCCATTTGTGCAAGCCGATGAACTTCGCAACAGCTATGACCGGTTAGGCACGCTTTTTTCAGATGTCAGCTTTTATATGGCAACGGTTCCAAGTTATGTGGGCGGTGCATTGGCCTTTGGTTGGGCGACCAATGATACGTCCCTTCGGAAACTGGATACACATGTTTTGCTGGAACGGTATTTGGATGCAGCAATCGAGACCGATTATTACAGTCCTGAAATTCATCAGGCCTCTTTTGTGCTTCCGTTCTATGTCCAGAAAATTTTAACAGCAGATAAATAGCGCCTTAGCATTCCACCACATTCACGGCGAGACCGCCCTGCGATGTTTCTTTATATTTACTCAGCATATCAATGCCGGTTTGCCGCATGGTCTCGATAACTTCGTCGAGGGACACCACGTGTGTTCCATCACCAGCGAGCGCAAGGCGTGCGGCATTGATCGCCTTCATGGCGCCCATTGTATTCCGCTCGATGCAAGGGATTTGAACAAGGCCGCCGATGGGATCACATGTGAGGCCCAAGTTATGCTCCATTCCGATTTCAGCGGCATTCTCTACTTGCTCATTGGTGCCACCAAGTACGGCTGCAAGGGCTCCTGCGGCCATTGAACAGGCCACGCCAACTTCACCCTGACACCCAACTTCCGCCGCAGAAATGGAGGCGCGTTTTTTATAAATCGAGCCAATTGCCGCTGCCGTAAGCAGAAAATCACGAGATCCTTCAGTGGTCGCATTGGGACTAAACCGCTGATAATATTTAAGAACGGCTGGGATAACACCGGCGGCTCCATTTGTTGGGGCGGTTACAACCCGTCCGCCTGCTGCGTTCTCCTCATTCACCGCGAGGGCATACAGGTTTACCCAATCCAAAACTGTGAGTGGGTCACGGGAGGCGCGTTCAGGATTAGCCATTAGATCTGCATATAAATCAAAGGCCCTACGTTTCACATTCAATCCGCCAGGCAATATTCCTTCGGTCTCACACCCTCTTTGAATGCAAGCTATCATTGCATCATTTACCCGATCTAGAAATGCGTTGGTTTCGTCGTCAGATCGCCATGTAGTCTCGTTTTCTCGCATAATTTGAGCAATGGAGAGGCCGGTTTCCTGTCCGATTTTTAAAAGCTCATCGGCAGATGTAAACGGGTGGGGCAATTGGATATTATGCCCTTTTGTCTCTGACCGATCGCCTTCATCGTGGGAGACAACATATCCGCCGCCGACCGAGAAATAATCCGCGCAGGCAAGTTGATCCCCGTCTGCAGTATAGGCATAAAACCGCATGCCATTTGAATGTTCAGGCAGAACCTCATCCTTTAGAAACAGGAGATGATCTTCTTCATAAAATGGAATGGATTTAACACCGCCGAGCTTCAACGTTTTTGTTTTTCGAATGTCTGTGACCATTGGCTCAATGCCGGCGGGGTCGATGAGGGATGGACGTTCGCCAGATAAGCCTGAAAGAATGGCGATATCGGTTCCATGCCCATGACCTGTTAAGGCGAGCGAGCCGTACAGCTCAACAATGACACGGCCGCAATCTTCCACAAGGCCGGCGGCTTGCAGTCGATCAGAAAACCTTTTTGCAGCACGCATAGGGCCTACTGTATGCGAGGATGAAGGGCCAATTCCAATGGTGTATAAGTCGGTGACGGATATATTGACATCTAATTGGGATGTGGACACGGGTGCTCGCGTGCTCGATGAATTGGGCACGACAGGAGTTACATTTCCAAGTCCGGTTTTCTTTACGTCAGTCATAGGCACCTCTTTTCAATATGTGATCCGAAGATCAACAATCAAGACGATGCCCCCTCTGTCCATGTACCTGAAAGATGACCGGTTTCCGCCGGGTACCTCTTCGGTGGAGTGCTGCGGCACTCTCTCTCCAGAGTCCTAAATTCTGACAGTTCGTTTGCCTGAAAGTTTCCGGGGCG
>CAJXWA010000085.1 GCA_913062525.1 uncultured Alphaproteobacteria bacterium
CAAGCAGACATCAAAGCCATATGGAAGTTCTTGTGAAGCTCTTCCCAGCCCGCATTGGCGACAAAACTGTCGCCACCAACAGAACGGGGAGCCCGTTTGAGACGATGATGCGCGAGAATCAGCCGTTCTTCCCACTCCACATCCTTGGCATTCATGGATTCTCGAAGCGCCCGCTCTTCAAGCCAGCAGCGGGTCTTCAAAAGCTCCTCAAAGGTTTTTAAACTAATATGAGAAACCCGAAATCCCCGTTGATCTATGCGCTCAACCAACTGATCAGATGTCAAAAGACTGAGTGCCTCTCGAACAGGACTGGCACCAGCACCTAAGGTTTTCCGCAGGTTATCAATTTTCAGTTTATGTCCTGGGACAAACTCCCCTTGGATGATCATCTGATAGATGCGGTTATACGCCTGATTTGTCAGTGACGTTGTATCAGAATCGGTTTCGGCTTCATTCTGCATCTATGATCGTCCTGAATAAAAGTTAAATACGCTCATTTTAAGATATACTAACGCGTTGATCTGATAGGCTTATTGTAAAAGAAAGAGAGCCTTCATTCACCAACCAGCACCGTATTGTAAAGTTTCTGGCGCCCGCTTTATGCATGGGATCTTCTGCGGCAAACTGTGTGGCCTCTTCCAATGAAGACGCCCGGTAAATGATCATACCGCCGCCCGTCATCTCTGTACCACTTTCATCCGATAGCGGGCCTGCCAATACAAGCTTGCCTTCAGCTTCTCGCATTTTCTGGTACGCAAGATGATCAAGGAGATGTTTTTGCATTTCTTCCGGCGCTGCAGCAGGTGTTGATTCTACGCAGTATAACTCCATGGCAAGCGCACCGCGCTCACGGGCTATGGTTTTATATTCAGACCAAGAAGGCATTAATTTCTCCCGTTTTTCATCTCAGCTAATTGCAAAAAAGCAGAGACAAAAATTCAAATTCAGCTCTCAAAGGGCACCAATATCCACGCAACTTACAATGATCTACCAACCTTTTTCAAAGTTTTCTTTGATAAGGTGCTGCAGAAAGCGTCCTTTGAACGTCATTGGGCAATTATATCAACTCCCAAAAATAAACATACATTTATCTCATATATTTTAAATAAAATCGATTTTAATTGACACCATTTAATAAATGTTGATTATTTTCATATCTTATAGACTAAATGGATAAAGGTAACCGCCCGATGACGACACAGGCCCCCACCGGCAAAGACTTGGAAATGTTACGGGCGAAAGCGCAAGCTGACATCCAGAATTTGCGGGCGCGTGTAGACGGTCTTGACCAAGATTCTATTAGTCTCATATTAGAAGAGGCGCGGTCCCACTACGCTTGGACAGACAAACCGGTTACCGATGAGCAAATCCATCGGATTTACGACATCACAAAAATGGGCTCAACCAGCATGAACAGCTGTCCCGCTCGATTTGTCCATGTCCGCTCTAAAGAGGGTAAAGAGAAACTGGCGAAATCGTTGAAGCCTGCCAACGTTGCCAAAATGATGGGTGCCCCCGTTACCACTATTATTGCCTATGATTTGGATTTCTGGCAGGAATTGCCAAAATTGTTTCCGCACGAAGATCGCCGTAAATTCTTCGAGGGAAAAACAGAACATATTGAAAATACAGCTTTTCGGAACTCCACGTTGCAAGGTGGTTATTTCATGATTGCTGCCCGGGCAATTGGCCTTGATGTGGGCGCAATGTCTGGCTTTTCAAATGAAAATGTTGACGAAGAGTTTTTCGCAGGCACTTCAATTAAATCTAACTTTCTTTGTAATCTTGGGTATGCAGACGAGAAAGCCTTATTCCAACGGTTACCTAGATTTGAGTTTTCTGAAGTCTGTCGCTTTGCTTAAACCCCGAGTACTAGCAAGCGCCGCACTTAAAACAATTAGTAAAACGTAAACTACTGTTACGGCCCAGAATTTTTGCGATTTCGTAAAAGGGGCACCCGAAATCTAACGAGAGTGGAAAAAATTCACCGTCATGTCGAAGATACCCTTAGTTTCTGAATTGGGAGAAAAATATGTCTAATTATCTAAAGCGCGGCTCATTGGCACTGGCGTCGCTTGTTGTGGGCTCACTGCTCATACAACCTGTCCTGAAAGCCGAAGCCACTGAAACTATCAGAATGATTGCCATTGATGGTTATCCTGCACGTGCCATGTGGGTTAAAGAATTTTCTAAATTCTTTATTCCAACGGTAAACGCAGAATTGAAAAAATCCGGAAACTACAAAATTAAATGGCAAGAAGCGTATGGCGGAACAATCGTTAAGCCCAAAGGCGTTCTTGAAGGCATCAAACTCGGCTTGGGCGACATCGGAATTGTAACAACAGTTTTCCATAACTCTAGCCTGCCAAGTCAAGGTCTGTCTGGTGTGACACCGTTTATCTCGTCTGATGCGCGTGTTGTTGCTAAAGCTGTTGACGAAATCGCAAAAGAATTCCCGCAAATGGCCGCAGAGCTAGATGCTGAAAACCAAGTTTATTTGGCAACTGGTGTAGTTTTGGATACGTATCAAATCTTTTCCAAAAAACCAATTAAAGGCATTGCAGATCTCTCAGGCATGAAAATTGCCGGTGCGGGTTACAACCTGCGCTACCTTGAAGGTCTTGATAACGTTGCGGGTGTTCGCGGTGGTTTACCAAAATTCTACAACATGATTGATACTGGTCTTGTAGAAGCTGCCATGCTGTGGCCTGAAGCTGCAAAAACATTTAAAATTTCAGAAGTTGCCCCTTACATGGTGAAAGCTGATCTGGGCGCTGTGAACACAAAAACAGTGACCGTAAACAAAGATGTTTGGGCGAAATTGCCACAAGAAGTGAAAGACGTTTTGCAAAAAGTTGCTGTCCTTTATCGGGATCATATTGCGGTCATCGCAATGGAACGGGCAACAGCTTCGGTTAAAGCCTACACAGATGCCGGTGGGACAGTTGTTGAAATCTCAGCGGCTGAGCGGATGCAATGGGTAAAAGCAATGCCAAATATTGCTGTTGAATGGGCGAAGAAACTCGATTCAAAAGGCGCACCTGGTTCTGCAATGCTCAAAGCCTATGTGGCTAAGCTAAAAGCTGCGGGTCAAACTCCTTTACGTGACTGGGCTGCAGAGCTCTAATCGATCAGCATCCTTCGTCTGTTTAGTAAAGGAAATTTAGCCATTATGGTTGTTAAACTGCTCGATTCTGTACGAAATATTGCCTACAGAACCGCATCTATCTCAAATGTATTGGGCACTTGCATGCTCTTTGGGTTAGTTGCAGTGCTCAACGTTGATGTCGTTGCGAGGGGGGTGTTTCACTCCCCTCTCAAAGGCAGTGTAGAGCTTGTCGTTTTTGCATTGGTAATGATTGTATTTTTGCAGTTACCTGATGTTGTCCGAACTAACCGACTGACCCGCTCAGATGGTTTCGTTTTAATGATGACAGACCGTTCCCCGCGCTTCGCATCCTTTATTTCCAGAGCAATTGATCTCACGTCTGCGATCTTTATGTTGCTCATCGTTTATGCAGCCTTACCAGAATTTCTAGACTCGTACGAGAGTTGCTATTTCTTCACGCAACCTGATTTTGGGCCGGCTCCAACTGGCAATCTGCTAACAGATTTATCCACGGCATTTGGCCGGTGTGATTACTTCGGTACACCCGGTATTTTTACGGCACCGACATGGCCTGGTCATCTGGCGACAGTATTTGGCGTTGCTCTTTGTGCACTCATTTTTCTTCTCAAAGCCTTATTTGGGCCACGCGAAATTAAATAAGTTCATCTTAAAAATCACAGTTGTCTTTACACTTGGGCGGTTCATAAAATGTCACCAGTCGAAATAGGTATTTTGTCAGTCATCGCGATTGTTACGCTGATATATTTGGGTGTGTATATACCTGTCGCATTAGGATTGGTGTCGTTCGTATCAATCTGGCTTATTAGCGGAAAGGCGATCCTCGCCTTTAATTTTCTGAAAGTTGCGGTCGGTGACGGCGTTACCGAATACGAGTTCGCCACCATCCCACTCTTTACCGCCATGGGGCTCCTTGTCTCAAAGTCGGGACTTGGAACCGATATTTATGTGGTCCTCAATCAAGTCTTTAGGCGCATAGCCGGCGGTATTGGCATGGCTACAGTCGGCGCGAATGCTATCTTTGCTGCCGTTACAGGGTCGTCCATCGCTTCTGCATCCGTATTTACTCGCATATCGGTCCCAGAAATGCTGCGGTTCAATTATAATCCCAGATTTGCAGTTGGTGTTGTTGCAGGATCGTCCGTTCTTGGGATGATCATCCCGCCAAGTGCCATGCTGATCATCTACGCGTTCGTTGCAGAACAATCCGTCGGCCAGATGTTTTTAGCAGGTATTGTCCCCGGCCTAATTCTCACCGTCGTCTATATTATCGCGATTTTACTCATGGCCAAATTTTGGCCCAGTTTCATTGGGGAAAACACCCAACCAGATACGGCGCAACATTTCACAATTGGCGAACTGGCCGATAAAACGGTCCCCATCGCAGTTCTCATTGTTCTTGTTTTGGGCGGCATTTACACAGGGTGGCTAACACCGGTTGAGGCTGGAGCCGCAGGTGCGTTGCTTGCCTTGCTTATGTCTGTTGCCCGTCGGAGAATTTCCTGGAAAGGTCTGTGGGAAACTGCTTTGGAGACAGGGCATATCACAGCATCAATTCTATTCTTGATTACCATGGCGTCACTTTACAGCCGCATGCTGGGTTT
This sequence comes from uncultured Alphaproteobacteria bacterium, assembly GCA_913062525.1. Lineage (GTDB taxonomy): Bacteria > Pseudomonadota > Alphaproteobacteria > Sneathiellales > Sneathiellaceae > Sneathiella. The sequence goes on from CAJXWA010000085.1 coordinate 4,732, forward strand.
TGCAGGTTTACCCAACGAATTGGATGCTCTACTCAATTCCTACAACTTTGGATTTGCTGGGATAATGGTGATCTATGTGGTTCTTATGTTGTTTTTAGGAACCTTGCTCGACACTGCTTCCATTATCCTAATCGTTGTTCCGCTGTTTATTACACTGATGGAATCAATGGGCCTAAATCTAATTTGGTTTGGTATCATTACCGTTATCGGCGCCGAAATCGGACTTCTGACACCGCCCTTAGGTATTTCCTGTTTTGTCATTAAAGCAACGTTAAGTGACACGGACATTACGCTCAAAGACGTCTTTATGGGAGCGCTCCCGTTCGCAGGACTAATGTTAGGTGTCCTAATCCTACTCATCAATTTCCCTATTATCTCAACGTTTATTCTTAATTAGACGTAAAACTCTAAAGGCTATTTTCTCATGCGTACTGTTACTAAAGATACACTGACACAGGCATTTCTAGACTATATTGGTGACGATACAGATCCGCGCACGCGCTTTGTTTTGGAAAGCCTTGTTCGCCATTTACACGATTTCGCAACAGAAACCATGCTCACTCATGAAGAATGGCGTAAGGGCTTAGAATTGCTGATGAAGGCCGGCGAGATTTCCTCACCACACCGCAATGAGTTTGTTCTGTTTTCTGATGTCCTTGGCCTGTCATCACTTGTGGACATGCTGCATTCAGAACCAGATTCCACACCATCGAGCGTCCTCGGCCCCTTTCATATTTTGGGCGCGCCGACCCTTCCGGTTGGCGGCAACATGAAAGCTGATAATGACGGCGCAGCAATTATTGTCAGCGGTATCGTCAAATCAACAGACGGCACTCCAATTTCTGGTGCTGAAATTGAAATTTGGCAAACGGCAGATAACGGCCTGTATTCCAACATGGATCCAGATCAAGAAGATTACAATTTGCGAGCACACATGGTTGTTGGCGATGATGGCCGGTATGCATTTACCACTGTGCGCCCTGCCCCGTATATTGTACCAGATGACGGCCCAGTTGGTGAATTGCTGGACGCAACGGGCCGCCAACCATGGCGCCCTTCCCATTTGCATTTCATCATTACCGCTCCCGGGCACCGGACACTGGTAACAGAAGTCTTCCCAAGCGATGACCCATATTTAGACCAAGATGCGGTCTTTGGCGTGCGTGAAAAATTGGTCATGGAATATATCGAGCAAACTGACTTGAACAACATTCCAAATGGAATTGCTGATTCCGACAAAATCCAAGCCCCGTACTTCACCGTCGATTTCGATTTTGTATTAGGGGCAGAATAGCACAATCCAGCCTTTATGTCCGGCTGCGCTGTTAAGGGCTCAGTCGGGCATCACACCCTCGAAAATGCGTCAGCTTAGTCTGTGGAACTCATATCCAGCATTTTCCTCAACTCGCTCGCTAACTCTGCCCGACTATATGGCTTGGTCAACAAATTAAAAGCCAATTTTGACAAATACGGGTCTGAGCCTTTTACATATTGTTCGTGATTTTTTGTAAATCCACTGGTCAACAGTATTTTTAGATCTGGATAGGTTTCATGGGCTTGCTTCGCCAACTGATATCCATCTAAATCGCCCGGCATAATGATATCGCTGAACAACAAATCCACGTCCCTATTTTCGGTGAGTTTCTCCATGGCTTGTTGGCCGCCACTGGCCGAAATCACCTTATATCCAAGATGTTTAAGCGTCGTTACTGTCAGCTCCAGTAAACTTTTCTCATCATCCACTACAAGTATCGTTTCCGTACCCTTTGGCAATTTATGGAAGATTTTATGAGGGCTTGGGTTTGAAGCCGGCACGACATCAGCGCGCGGTAGGTACATTTTGAATGTCGTACCTACCCCTTGTTCTGAATAAACCTTCATATGGCCGCCAGATCGTTGAATAAAACCATAGACTAGACTTAAACCAAGGCCTGTGCCTTTCTCATGAGATTTTGTCGTATAAAACGGCTCGAACACCCGCTCACGAACCTCGTCACTCATTCCAGATCCTGTATCACTTACCGAAATCATAACAAACTCACCGGTCTGTCCCGTTGGGTTTTGGTCTGTGTAGCTGGCATCTAGGGTTTTATTTTCAGTCTCAATGACCAATTGCCCGCCATTTGGCATTGCATCTCTGGCATTTAGGGCCAGATTGAGCAACGTATCTTCAAAATCGCCAGTATCAATTTCTACAGGCCAAAGATTATCCGGCAGTTCTGTTTGAACTGTGATTGAGGCGGTTAAAGATTTTGCTACTAAATCATGTAGGGATTCGATGAACCTATTCACTGAGGTCAAAGTGGTTTGGGCGGAATCTTTTCGAGAGAACCCCAAGAGTTTCCGCGTTATTTCAGCCCCTCTAACAGTTCCCTTAATGGCTTTCTCAATCCGCTCTAGTGCCGGGCCATTACCTTCCAACATTTCTTCAAGCAGCTCCAAGTTTCCTTGAATAATACCCAGAATATTATTGAAGTCATGAGCAACGCCGCCGGATAATTGCCCGATTGCATCCATTTTCTGGGACCGTCGCAGAGCTATTTCTGATTGCTTGAATTCTGTAACATCTCGCGATATGCCGGCCAAACGGACAATTTTGCCGTTATCATCCCGGATATGCTGCCCGACCGAGTGAATAACACGCTCCTCGCCGTCAGGGTATAGCAGCCTATATTCGTAGTTAAGCTCCTGCTCCCCAAGTGCAAACGCTTGAAACGCTGCATTAATATGGGAAATATCATCAGGATGTACAAACTGATTCCAAATCGAATAGTCCGCCAATAGTTCCGCTGCTGTATGGCGCCAGATTGTTTCAAATGCAGCATTCACATATAGAATTTTCCAGTTGCCACCATCTTCAACACTCAGAAGCCAGAAGACTTCCGTCAGGTTATCTGCAATGGCTCTGAACCGTTCTTCGCTTTCACGGATGCGCTCATCTATTTCCCTGCGAGCAGTTATGTCTTTTCCAACTCCGCGATATCCCTTAAATTTGCCACCTTCATCATAAAAAGGTTTACCATTTAGGTTGATGTGTCGTATCTCACCGTCCGTACAAAACCACCGATATTCAAAATTTTCTATGTTTTTTCGGTCTTTTTGAAGTTGGAAATAGGCTTTCCATTGGGGTGTATCGAGAGATTGATTATCGCGATACGCCTCTTCCCGCGTTAGGCCAAGATGCTCACTTGCACTCACTCCAAACACATCCTCCACACTCCCCGCAATATAGGAAAACCGCAGATCTTCATCTATCTCCCAAAACCAGTCAGCTCCAATTTCAGCGAAGTCCCGAAACCGTTCTTCAACTTGTTTCTTCTCGAGGTTAGCCAATTTGAGTTGGGTAATGTCAGTCCCAATTGAAATGGTAGAACCATCGCTTAAACGCTGATCCTGCACAGATACCCATATGTGATCACTTGATTCAATTTCTATGGGGACAGTAGGGTCCGTGAAATGAGCCATTCGTCGGTCATACCAATCCTCAAATCCCAGATCATCCATTTCATAATATCCGGCCTTCATTGCTGCTCTTAAAAAGTCAGAAAATAGGGCACCAGGCACCAGAAAATCAGAAACCTTCTCTCGACCATCGCGGAATCTCTTGTTGCAAAAAAGAAATCGCCCGTCTGTATCGAACAAGGCGATGGTTTCTTCCATGGCGTCAATGGCACTTGTGAGTTGCGTTGCTTGAACCTGTTTCTCAGACAACTCTATGGACTGTTGATCGACAGTCTCTTGAAGATATTTTGTCAGCGTCTCTAGTTCAATTTGCGTAGATCTGAGGTCTGTAATATCGGTGTAAGTCGTCACAAAACCTTCAAGGACAGGGGTACCGACAACTTCAATTATTGTGCCGTCTGGCCGCATTCGCTCCATTTTGTGAGCTTCAAATTTCCGCGCCAGCGCCATCCTCTCCTCAACCAACTGGTCCACATCACCAGCCCCATATTCTCCGCGCTGTGCGTTATATTCCATAAATTGTCGCAAAGGCGTGCCAACTTTATCAAGCTTAGATGGAAATTCTAAAAGCTCAAGAAACCTCGAATTACAACTCAACAGCTCCAATTTTCGATTAAATACGGAAATTCCATGCTCAGTGTTTCTATTTATAATTTCGAGGACTGTATTTTTATCTCTGATCTCTTGGCGGCTTGTTTTTAATTCTTCGACCAGGGCCTTGTTCTGCACATCCAGTTGGGCGTTTAATTTTTTATGTTCTTTTTCTGATGATCGTAGCTCAGTGATGTCCGTATAAGTGGTGACAAGCATCTGGTTTTCGGTGAACTTTCCTTCGACCAACACAACTCTTCCGTCGCCAACTTCTCGCTCGAACGTATGTGGGAGACCCAGTCTTGTGACATTCATTCGCTTATTAACAAGGACGTCAATATCACCGGGGCCATACTCTCCCCGTTCAGCATTTATCCTCAAAAACTCAGCAAGCGGCGTTCCGATTTTGCCCGTTTCATCGGGGAAATCTAGCAGAAATTGAGCCTGCTTATTCCATGCGTAAAGGTTCAACTTCTGATCAAAGACAGTTACACCTTGAGAAAGGTACTCAATGAAGTCAAGGATTTCCGGGTTCTTACTCATGCAATCCTATACCACCAAAACAGAAGTCTCATTTATATGCCAAATCTCTTAACAATTTATGCAAATAAATTTCTGCTCAAACACGGTGCCATTCATTTCACAGAATTAATCCAACAAAAATGGAAAAATGCGTTTTTTGAGAAATGTATTTGACCTCTAACCTTCCCACTATTCAGCAAATGCTCCAATGATCCAGTCTTTTACAGCCGCAAGAGATTGGCCTTCCTCATGCCCGCCCGGGCAGACAAGCCAATAGCTGTAACTGGCTTCCAGCGTTAAGGGGAATGGGGCGATTAAGCGGCCCGTTTCCAAATCGGTTTTGGTCAGTAATGATCTGCCGAGGGCAACTCCTTGATGCTCAATCACTGCCTGCAAAATTGCAGTATCATCACCCAATTTTGGACCTCTCGAGGTCTCAATTTTTGAAACCCCGGCAGCGGTAAACCATTTACGCCAATCTTCCTCTATATCTCCCCAAAACAGGGTAGCTCGCAAAAGATCGGCTGGCGCCTTCAGGTTCATTCTACGGGCATATTCCGGCGTACAGACTGGTTGAACTTTCTCTGTACCAAGCCGGACCGCTACAGCTCCCGGCCACTCCCCGTTTCCATAGCGAATGGCTGCATCTATTCCTTCAGCTGCAAAATCAACAAGGTGCCGCGTGGCACTAACCCTCAGGTCAATGTCCGGATGCTTTTGAATGAATAACCCTAACTGTGGTGCCAACCATTTTGCCGCAACGGAAGGGAGCATTGACAAAGTAACGACCCGCTTATCCGTTATATCTCTTGCCTCTAGCACACTCTTTTGCATATCTGCCAAAGCGTGTGCAAGCCCTTGCGCAAGGGTTTCACCTACCCGCGTTAAAGACAATCGCGGACCAGAGCGAATAAAGAGTTTTTGTTTTAAATATTCTTCAAGATCTGCAATTTGTCGGCTGACGGCACTTTGTGTAATCCCAATATCACGCCCCGCTGCCGTAAAGCTTTGGTGCCGAGCAGCGGCTTCAAACACTTGAAGCGTCCTCAAGGGCGGCATAAAATTCGATACATGATTTGAACTCATGATTATTAGGTCCAATTTCTCATTTTAAAACACTGATGAAGATTACTATCATAAGATAAAATTATGATGGAGGCAATTTTGATCGACACTTTCCCAATCTCTAAAAAATCACCGACGGCACTTCTACCTCGTATGCCGCTCATGATTTGGCTTGTGGTCATCACACTTGTGCTTGGCTTTATAGGCAACATGAGTGCACCAGATCTCATAGAGACGTTCAATCACGGGTTCGGGCGGGCGCTTGGCGAATTTGCGCTGATCCTATTGCCCTCTTTCGCCCTTGCAGCCGCATTATCGCAGCGAAACACTCAGCCGGCCCAAGGAGCCGCTATTATCATGTCACCCCTGGCAAGCGCCGGAATGGTCTGCCCAGATACAGCCTATGCAGCTCTCTCCCCCATGGCAGGGCGCAACAAGTTAGAGGTTGGGTTTGGCGCCTATGCGGGATTCAAATTATTATATCCGGCGGGGCCCTTGATCGTCGCAACAGGATTGGGTGTAAAAGACACGTCCATTGCCCTGTACGGTGCTGCTATACTAATCCCAGTATGGGCTGCTGGCCATTTGTGGGTCCGCATGAACACAACTGCTGCAGAAGACCTGGACACGCAGAAAAACTCTAGTGACGTCGTTGACTTACTGGGCGTATTTGCCCCCTTTTTCATTCTTGCAGTGTTGTTGATAGTCGGTGCGTCCGTAGATTTTTCAGTCCTGCCGTTGGCTGATTTTACCACAAATCCTAAAGGCGCTTTAATAATTGCAGCGATCTGGGCCCTAATTGGGGTGCCACGAGACAAAAGGCGCCATTGCCTTGATCAAGCAATCGGGCGCACAGGTTCGCTCCTTCTTGTAATCGGAATCGCCAGCGCGTTTGGCGAGATCCTAACGTCAGTCATCCCAATGGACGGTATCTTGCCTGTAAGCGAGTCAGGTACCGTTGGGATCATTGGTCTGTTTGTACTCGCCGCCGCCTTCAAACTTGCCCAAGGGTCCAGCATGGCCACATTCGCCGCGATCGCCCCTGTTGCTGGCCCGTTTGTAATATCCGCAAACCTTTCCCCCGTCGCTGCTGTTCTTGCAATCTGCATGGGCTCTTTCATTGCTATATTGCCAAACGACAGTTTCTTTTGGCTTTTGCGCCAAGATGCACTTTCTCAGATCAAAGAAGATTGGCGAGCGATCTATATTTTAGCAACTGGCGCGACCCTACAGGCACTAGTCGGATTAGCCGTCATTCTCGCAGCAATGAAAGGCGGCTTCATATGAGGATTGTAATAGGCGATTAGACGTTGTTTAAATGCAACGGGCACTTCAGTCAGCCTTTTCATTTTGAATTTGTGCCCACCAGTTTTCCAAAAGGGGTAACTCAGATAAGAGCAAATCGCCAAGTCCGCCGGTAAATTCAACCCATTTCTCTTTTGCCTGCATTGGGACCGCCACTAAAACCGGTATTCCCTCTGCCATGGCGCTTAAGATATCGTCAGCAAGTCCTTCACCCAATTGTTCCCGTTCCCCAAATTTTTCCACCACAATCAAATGAACTTTGGCCGCTATGGCCCGGCGTAACACCAGACTGGACTCTGTCAGAACAGACTGATTTAAGCCGCAGGAACCTGCTGCGAGATCTGTCTTACTCGGGCGAACGATGGGAAAACGATCACCATTGTCCAAGGCAATGGCGTCGACGCCAATGATCTTACCTTCATCATCTCTCACCGGTTCTTGTAAAATCCCGCCAACAGATAAACCATCACGCTTCAGCTGCAGAACAAATGTCGATAGCGCATTTTTATCTGGTGTTTGAGAGGAATAAAGGGCCGCAGCCGCATTTATTTTCATATCTTCAGACATTAAGACTCCCGATCTTCAACAACACTTCAGCATTTAACTTCTCAAGTAATGGTTTGATTGAAATACCAGCCGGTTAAAATGATTACAATCAAACCGGCATCATTATCGTTGTTACAATTAAACGAATTTGGGGGGAATAAAGAGCTCAATTTCACCGCCAACACCCCGCAAAGAATGTTTTCCAAGAGAGTGCCATTTCGGCTCAAGATGCGTTGCCACTTCACCTGAAATCAAAATATTTCTTTTGAGAAGTTTAGTCATTCCTTCAATGCGGGACGCTTCATTAACGGCAGCTCCAATGACACCAAATTCGATCCGCGCTTCAGTTCCAATATTGCCGTACATTACCTGGCCCAGATGCAGCCCAATGCCATAACCGAGCGGAGCAAGGCCGCTCGCTTGCCTTTCATCATTAAGCGTCTGCATTCGGGACATGGCCTCACGGGCGGAATTAACCGCCAGATAGCAGGCTTCTTTATAATTTTCTGTTTTGGGATCAATTGGGAAAATGGCCAGAACAGCGTCACCAATATATTTAAGGACTTCTCCGCCGCCATCCAATATGGCTCCTGCCATACATTCAAAATACTGATTGAGCAGGGCCAAATAGTCGGCGCTGGGAAGGGTATCCGCCAGTTCTGTCGATTGTCTTAAATCACAGAACCAGATCACCGAAAGAATATCTTCGCCGTCACCGCGTTGAATTTTACCGGAAAGAACTTTTGCACCTGACTGATGGCCAAGATACGCATCCAGTAAATTTATGGACACCCGCTTTAAGGCCATGATTTCTGCAAGTCGTGACAAGGCCGATTGAATGTTACGAAGTCCCCCTAATTGGGCCTCGGTAAAGCCGCCGGGCTGACAGGTTGACCAACTTGCCGCATGTATCTCCCCATTGGTAAACTCCAGTGGCATGATGACGTAGTCTGTAATGCCTTCGTCTCTAAAGTCCTTCAAGACCAGAAAATCATCAGGGCAATCTGGGTCAGAAAGATGCCGCCTGATTTCAGTGTTTTTCTCCAAGACGTGCAAAATGGGGCTGCGTTTATATTCATCCGAATCCAGAAGACTGTAGGGCGCTTCCCCCACTTCAACGATCGGGTTATCTTTACGCCAATAAAAGGCTCTACCCATGATATTCGGATGTAGCGTTGTGACAAATACAGCCGACCTGAATAGCGGGATGCCGCAATCCATCAAGCGTTCACACAAATGGAGCAGAATATCTTGTGACAGGGGAGCGCCCGGCGCGCCGTCCACAAGCCAATCAACAACTGAGGCTGTGAGCGAAGGTTTCACCAATTGAATATCAGTCATGAATGATCCGTATGATTAAAACATTATGCTCTAAAAATATAACTTCCGCATATTGAGAAACAACTGAATTCGCAGGATTTATTGGCCTTAAACGCCAGACAGAGAT
>CAJXWA010000086.1 GCA_913062525.1 uncultured Alphaproteobacteria bacterium
TTCAAGGTCAGTATAAAATCTGTTTTGAGCTTGGCCCGCTTGCATATCAAGAAAGCCCAAAATCAGCGAACCAGACAATCCAAATAAGGAAGATGAAAAGGCCACAGCCATACCGGCTAGAGGTTTCTCAAGACCTGCTTTTAAATCATCAAACACCTTTAGAAAGTCGTTTGATCCAACATTTAGAGTAGTGATGGCATCGCCAACGGATCCAATGGTTTCGAGAAGTCCCCAAAAAGTGCCGAGGAGCCCCAGGAATACCAGAACGTTAATCATGTAACGGGAGATGTCTCGGCCTTCGTCCAGGCGGACACTGATGCTGTCGAGGACAGTGTTCATCGTAATGGCTGACATACGAAGAGGACCGTTATTGTCACGAATAATAGTGGCAAGCGGTGATAACAAGTTTGGCCCATCTTGCAGGTAGACACCGGATTCCGATTTCTTTAAATTTTCAGTCCAATCAACTTCATTATTCAAGATTAAGACTTGTCTGAAAATAAAGATTATTCCAAACAGCAATGTTGCAAGTATCAGCCCATTTAAGTAGGGGTTAGCAGCAAATGCGTCTCTTGCTGGTTGGAAGAGAAAAAACGCAATACCTGTAACAATGGCCAAGAAGATGACCATCCTGAAGATATGTCTTTGCGGTTTATTAATTTTCGGAGCGGAATAAGCGTTGGGTGAAGCAATGCCTGGAAGTGTTGTCATAGTTATCTTGCCACCAGTTTCAAATCTACACGATCGGCCGGGGAACTATCGGTTGGTTTACCAAGCGCCCTAACTTCAATTTTGTTGTTGGGGACGCCAAGCGCCATAAGCTCGGACCGGATGACCAATGCCCTACCCAATGAGAGTCTGCGGGCAGTTCCGTTGCTGCTGGCATCGGCATAAGCCACCAATTGAATTCGTTGGTTGGAGCTTGTGACAACGCCTGCAAGTTTTTTTAGCTCAGACGTGCCGTTGGCAGGAAGTTTAGTCTCGCCTTTATCAAAGAAAATTTGCTGCAGACCTTCTTGCGTTTCGGGCTGGATCGCAGGCACTGGATTACTTGGACCAACCGGTTTGCTTGCTTCTTCAGGGGCAACTGCGGCAACCTTAATTTCCGGCTCTTTCGTAGGTTCTGCTACTCTCGGAATTATAGGTGTTGGTTTTTTTGTTTCCTTTGTGGCGGCAACTTCTTTAGGCGGTGTGCTCATCTTAGGTTTTGGAGGAGCAACAGCAATCGTTTTTTTCGCCATTGGCGCTGGTGTCGTTGCAACAGTTTTACTTGGAGCTTTTTCAACGGGCTTCGCTGCTACGGCAAGTGCAGGTACTTTTACAACAGATTTTGGCTTCGGTTTAGCTGCAACAATCTTTTTAACAGCGACCGTCTTTGGTTTGCTTTTCTGGACAGGTTTTGCCGCTACCCGTTTCTTCTTCGGACGGCTTCCAGGAGGTGTGAGGGTAATGACCTCATCTCCGTCAATGATTTGCGCGCCTTTGCTGAAATCAGAGTTTCCAGATAATATTTGTTGATTGGGACGATAAGCGCCATAGGTCGGGGTCATGTTTACGGAGATAGGCTGCTGATTAGAGCCGCCGATGACCACAGTTTGCGCGGAAGCACTGGAACTGGTTACCAAGACGGCGGCAACAGTGATCCAAAGTGTCTTCCGACTTTGAAGAATAGTTTTGTTTTTTCCCAGAGCCATTTCTGGCACCCCCACCAATACTCGTATGAAGACGGAGTTATAAAATATAACTCTTACGCCTTTCGTAGGTGCTTCACTTTCAAACTTGTAGTCGTAAAAAACGACACAAAAAAGGCGCACGCCACAGCATCCGCAAAGAATAGCTTAGCAGACGCCGTGTCACAACTTTTTAGTGAAAGGGGGTGATAACGGGCTGAAATCAGCCCTTGTTGCGACGAACTTTGCGCAAAATGTCTAACATTGACTGATTTATACCGCTGTTGGATGCAAGAATGTCACCCTTTTCGAGCATTTTTTCGCCGCCATCAATCTGCGTAACAAGCCCACCAGCTTCTCGAACAATGATAATACCAGCAGCCATATCCCATTCAGACAGGCCCCGTTCCCAGTAACCATCAAAGCGACCTGCTGCCACATATGCCAAATCGAGAGAGGCTGTACCAAAACGGCGAATGCCCGCGGAAATGCCCATGAATTCGTTAGCTTCGCGCAAGAACAACTCGTGGCCAGTTTTCCCCAAAAAAGGAATACCCGTCGCAACAACGCAATCGGCCATGCGAGATCTGCCAGAAACCCGCAAGCGGTGGTCATTGACAAATGCGCCGTCGCCTTTTTGAGCCCAGAATAATTCATCTTTAACAGGATCAAGAATAACACCTGCAATGATGTTAGGACCTTCCATCAATGCGATTGAAATCGCAAAATGCGGCAACCCGTGAAGGAAGTTGGTCGTGCCATCTAGGGGATCAATAATCCAAAAATGGTTTCCGTCTTTCGCTGGGATCTCTCCGCCTTCTTCAAGCTTGAAGCCAAAATCTGGCCGTGCGCGGGATAATTCTTCGTGCAATGTTTTTTCAGCCGCGATGTCAGCGTTGCTTACAAAATCTGCGGGCCCTTTTCGAGACACTTGCAAGTTTTCGACTTCATTGAAGTCGCGGAGGAGTTTCCGTGCCGCTTTACGCGCCGCGGCTTCCATTACATTTATAAGAGCAGATTTGCGAGCCATTGTATTTACCTGGTTACTGGGGGGGAGAGTTTAACGAAGGGGCGATTAATCCGCCCGCTTTGTATATTCAGATGTTTCTGTGTTCACGACGACTTTCTCGCCTGTACTGCAAAATGGCGGGACCATAATTCTCACGCCATTTTCAAGAATTGCCGGCTTATAAGAAGAGGCAGCTGTTTGCCCTTTAACAGTTGGTTCTGTTTCCGCGATCTCAAATGTCAAATGCTCGGGGAGCAAAATATTAAGAGGCTCATCTTCATAAGATTCAATTTTAAGCTCCATACCATCTTTCAGGTATATGGCTTTGTCGCCGACCATTTCTTTTGACAGAGATACTTGCTCATAAGATTCTGTGTCCATGAACGTCAGAAGGTCGTCATCTTCAAACAAGAACTGATAAGGTTTTTGTTCCAGACGGGCGCGCTCAACTGTCTCAGAGGAGCGGAACCGTTCGTTCAATTTAGTGCCATCGCGCAAGTTTTTAAGCTCAACTTGTAGATAAGCACCGCCTTTACCCGGCTGAGTATGCTGAATTTTTACCGCAACCCATAGGCCGTTCTTGTGCTCGATTACGTTACCGGGGCGAATTGCATTGCCGTTAATTTTCATGGCTTACCATCGTCTATTTGAATATCAAAATATGTTGGGCGGAACCTATCAGGTTGCTTCGGTCATATCAATGACCCTGTTAAATTCAGCCACTGCTTTTTCTGGGCCGTCTGAATAATTCCAAATACCGCCAGAAACTGCAAGAAAGTCTGCCCCGCTTTTAATCAGTGGGGCCGCATTGTCAACTGTTATCCCACCAATTGCCACGCAAGGAGCCTCAATCATCGCCTGCCACCATTCAAGAACTTCCAAAGTGGCCGTGGATTTTACGGTCTTTGTCTCTGTCGGATAGAACGCACCAAAGGCCACATAGTCAGCACCCTGTTCGATGGCCGTCATCGCTAAATGGCGAGAGTCATGACACGTGACACCAACAATTGCATCGTCGCCCATAATCGCGCGGGCCTGTTTATAGGGCGTATCTTCTTGCCCAATGTGAACACCGTCAGCTCCAATAGATTTTGCCAAATTTGGATCATCGTTTAGCAAAAAGGCAACGTCATTTGCTTGGGCAATGGGGATCAGCACTTCGCCCGCCCGCCGAATGTCGTCTTCAGGCAAGTCCTTCAGTCGAAGCTGAAAACAAGCCACATCACCGCCGCTGAGCGCATTTTTGAGGGTCTCTTCAAAGGTATTTAATTCAAATGTTGGTGGTGATATTAAATACAGACGCGTCCGCGAATTTTCGATGGGTCTACTCCTGAAATTCCATGATTTCAAATAAAATCAGGCCTGTACCTATAGCACAGACCTGACACATTTCATTACTGAAAGCGAAGGCCTTAGGTGTCACTTTCCATTTCAGCGGAATAATTGCCGTCTCTTGCGGCACTTGTCAGTTTGCAGCGATTGATAAACGCCTCTTGGGCCGCAGATACGTTCTCAGCTTTGCCGCGCCATGCTGCTAGAGCAGATGCTTGTAGTCCACGCCCGAATGAGTAGCTGATTTCCCAAGGGTGCCTGTCCATTTGGTTCATGGCATTGAGATTCGCAGTTGCTTGGGCCTCAGTTTGACCGCCAGACAGAAAGACAATGCCGGGGACAGCGACAGGAACAGTCTGCTCAAAACAATAAATTGTTTTCGCCGCGACTTCTTCAGCACTGGCCTGTTCCGGGCAGTCTTTGCCGGAAACCACCATGTTGGGCTTCAACAGCATTTGTTCCAAAACAACACGTTGTTTGTAAAGTTCGTCAAAGACTGTTTTCAACGTGGTTTCAGTGACCGCATAACATTCATCAATTGAATGAGAGCCATCCATTAAGATTTCAGGCTCTATGATGGGGACAATGTTAGCTTCTTGGCAAAGCGCCGCATAGCGTGCTAACGCATGAGCGTTCGTCTCTATGCAATATTCGCTTGGAGCGGCATCTCCGATGCTGATGACGGCACGCCATTTGGCAAAACGGGCGCCCAGTTCGTAATATTCGGCGAGACGGCCCCGCAGACCATCAAGACCTTCTGTGATCAATTCATCTTCAGAAAAGGCGAGGGGCTTAGCGCCCATATCAACCTTAATGCCGGGGATGATGCCTTGGGCTGATAAAGTGTCCGCAAGACGTTGACCATTTTTGGCAGATTGGCGAAGGGTTTCATCATACAAAATTACGCCGCTCACATAGTCTGAGACACCATTTGCAGTGAACAGCATTTCTCGGTAGTCACGTCGGCTATCTTCAGTGCTCTCGGTTTGAATGCCATCGAAACGTTTTGTAATGGTTCCGGTGCTTTCATCCGCCGCCAAAATACCTTTACTGGTTGCAACCAGTTGGGCTGCAATGTCTTCCATAAGTATAATTTCGCTCATTTGATCAGCCTTATCGTTCCGAATGTCAGATGCTAAGAGCCTTGACTCCTGGTAATTCTTTGCCTTCCATCCATTCAAGGAAAGCGCCGCCTGCTGTTGAAATATACGTGAAATCTTGACTGACACCAGCCTTCGCTAGTGCCGCCACCGTATCGCCGCCGCCAGCAACAGAGATTAAACCCTCTTCTTTGGTCAATCTTGCGGCTTCATTTGCAAGTGAAAATGTTCCTGTGCCAAATGGGGATATTTCAAATGCGCCCAAGGGGCCGTTCCAGACCAGTGTCTTGCACTGCTGAAGTTTATCTTTTAGCTGCGCGCTAGAAATTGGTCCTATATCCAGCATCATTTCATCCGCGGCAACATCATTGACGTTCGCTGCCCGGTTTTGCGCGTCAGCCTTAAATTCTTTGGCAAGGACAGCATCTTCCTGCAAAAGAACTTCACAGCCAACTTTGACAGCTTTGGCCATAATTTCTGATGCGGTATCTGCAAGATCGTGTTCGCATAGGGAAGCCCCAACATCAACGCCATTTGCATTGAGGAAGGTGTTGGCCATGCCGCCACCGATTACCAGCGTATCTACTTTTTCAATCAGGTTAAAAAGCAACTCAAGCTTAGTTGATATTTTTGCGCCGCCAACGATCGCCATTACAGGTCGTTTAGGCGCACCAAGCGCTTGCTCTAAAGCAGTTAGCTCCGCTTCCATATTCCGGCCAGCGTAGGCTGGGAGTTCTTTTGCAAGTGCTTCCGTGGAAGCATGCGCCCGATGGGAGCAAGAGAATGCGTCATTGACATAAAAATCGCCAAGGGCTGCAAGGTTTTTGGCAAACGCGACGTCGTTCTTTTCTTCGCCCGCATAAAAGCGAACATTTTCAAGAAGGATGACGTTGCCATTTCCCGTGTTCGCAATTGCTTGTTTCGCGACATCACCGATGCAGTCAGATGCAAACGCAATCGGAATTTGTAGGTGGTCAGCCGCCGCTTTGGCAACAGGTGCCAAGGACATTTCAGGATTAATTGTCCCTTTGGGCCGGCCGAAGTGGCTGAGAAGGACGACAGTAGCGCCCTTTTCAGTCAATTCACGAATAGTTCCGGATATCCGCTCAATACGGGTGAAGTCTGAAACAGCACCGTCTTGCATTGGTACGTTCAAATCCACCCGAACCAGGGCGATCTTGCCATTTGCTTCAATGGCGTCGAGTGTCCGATATGCGGCCATCCGAAAATATTCTCCGTTTATGTATTAACCTAGGTTTGCCATATAGACAGCTGTATCACTCATGCGGTTTGAGAAGCCCCATTCGTTGTCGTACCAGCTAAGGATACGAACGAAAGTGCCTTCAACAACTTGAGTTTGAGTGACATCAAACGTAGAGCTGGCAGGATTGTGGTTGAAGTCGATAGACACAAGTGGCTCATCGCAAATGGCCAAGACACCTTTAAGGCGTCCGTTAGCGGCTTCTACGAGTGCAGCGTTCACTTCTTCAACTGTTGTGGCGCGGCCAGCAACAAATGTAAGATCGATCAATGATACATTTGGTGTTGGTACACGAACAGACGTTCCGTCCAGCTTACCTGCAAGTTCAGGAAGAACCAGACCAACTGCCTTCGCGGCGCCTGTTGATGTTGGGATGATAGACGTCGCAGCACCACGTGCACGGCGAGGATCACTGTGAAGCGTATCCAGTACTGGCTGATCACCTGTATAAGAATGGACCGTAGTCATGAAGCCGTGTTTAATGCCAATCGCATCGTTCAGAACTTGAGCTACTGGTGCAAGACAGTTTGTTGTGCAAGATGCGTTAGATACAATCTTGTCGTCTGCAGTCAATTTGTCATGGTTCACACCGTAAACAATTGTTTTGTCAACGTTGGTGCCCGGCGCAGAAATTAGAACTTTTTTAGCGCCAGCTTCAAGATGCGCTCTGGCTTTATCAACATGAGTGAAAATGCCTGTGCATTCATAAGCAATGTCCACACCCAATTCGCCCCAAGGCAGATCTGCAGGGTTCCGTTCTGCAGATACTTTAATTGGACCGCGGCCCATATCGATCGTATCGCCAGACACGATAATTTCACCAGGGAAACGACCGTGAACACTGTCATATCTTAAAAGGTGAGCGTTGGCTTCAACTGAACCCAAGTCATTGATACCAACAACTTCTACATCTGTACGGCCAGACTCGTAAATCGCCCGAAGTACATTACGTCCAATACGGCCAAAACCGTTAATTGCAACACGAACAGTCATCTTCCTTAAGCTCCTATAACTTCTATTTAGCGGCTGCAGCCGCCGACACTAATTTAAAGTTGTTTTTTTGCGGCTGCGACAATAGCCTCGCAAGTAATGCCAAAATGCGCGTAGAGATCATCTGCTGGCGCAGAAGCACCAAAACCTTCGACGCCAATAAAGACACCGTCGTTACCGATATATTTTTCCCACCCAAAGGATGACGCGGCTTCAATGGCAACCTTGGCAGTATCTGGGCCGAGAGTTTCTTGTTTGTAGTCTGCATCTTGTGCATCAAACAATTCCCAGCAAGGGACAGAAACGACGCGGGTTCCAATGCCTTCAACCTCAAGCGCTTTTTGCGCTGTCAAGGCGATGGTCACTTCAGAACCGGTTGCAAAGAGTGTCACTTTGGCATTCTCAGAGGCCGGTGATAGCTCATAAGCGCCTTTTGCAGACAGGTTTTTCGAACTGTGATCGTTTCGCACAGTCGGCAGGCCTTGACGGCTCAGAGATAGCACCGATGGAGTCCGTTTGGATTTCATAGCGATTTCCCAACATTCAGCAGTTTCAACTGCATCTGCTGGGCGGAAAATATTGACGTTTGGCATTGCCCGAAGAGATGCAAGATGTTCAACCGGTTGATGGGTTGGGCCATCTTCGCCAAGGCCAATGGAATCATGTGTCATCACATAGATTACCCGTAAGCCCATTAACGCAGACAAACGAATTGCCGGGCGAGCATAGTCGGTGAAGACCATAAATGTTCCGCCGTAAGGGATGAACCCTTTATGCAGAGCAACGCCGTTCATGATCGCAGCCATACCAAATTCACGTACGCCATAATAAACATAGCGGCCACTGAAGTCGTCAGCTGAGATCGGTAGGGTTTGTTCCGTTTTCGTTAAGTTCGAACCTGTCAGGTCAGCAGATCCACCGACTGTATTCTTGACATGTTCGTTGATAACTTTAAGGGCTTCTTGACTTGATTTACGGCTGGCCCATCCTGGTGCGTCTTCGCTAAGCTGTTTTTTGTAGGCTGACATAATATCATCAAAATCAGCCGGTAATTCACCCGAAAGTGCAAACTCAAATGCGGCTTTTTCGTCCGCATCTAATGCGTTCAAGCTGTCTTCCCATTCAGAGGACCGACGGGCACCTTTTGTGCCAACGGCCCGCCAGCGATCAAGAATGCTACCCGGAATTTCAAAAGGCGCATGTGGCCAGTTTAGAGCTTCACGAACCAAAGCAATTTCGTCGGCACCCAGAGGAGCACCGTGAACACCAGAGGTTCCTTGTTTATTAGGAGAGCCAAAACCAATTGTTGTGCGGCAAGCCACCAAAGATGGTTTGTTCGTTGCCCGCGCAGCAGCAATAGCCGTTTCGATTGCTTCAGGATCATGGCCATCGGCGCTGTGCGTGTCCCAGCCCAAAGCTTCAAAACGTTTTAATTGATTGTCAGATACAGAAAGATCAGTTTTGCCGTCGATGCTGATTTCATTGTCATCCCAAAGTACGATCAATTTTTCAAGGCCAAGGTGGCCGGCAAATGAAGCCGCTTCGTGGCTGATGCCTTCCATAAGGCAGCCGTCGCCCGCTATGACATATGTGTAATGATCGACAATGCTTTTATGGTGACTTGCTAACATCTTTTCAGCCAGCGCCATACCAACAGCAGTTGCCAAACCTTGTCCCAGCGGGCCAGTGGTGGTTTCGATGCCTGTCGCGTGGCCGTATTCAGGGTGACCCGCAGTTTTCGATCCCAATTGGCGGAAGTTCTTGATTTCCGCCATGGTCATATCTTTATAACCGGTTAGATGCAAAAGCGAATAAAGCAACATAGAGCCATGACCCGCGGAGAGAACAAAGCGATCACGATCAGGCCAATTTGGTTTTGCTGGGTCAAATTTTAGAAATTTGGAAAACAAAACGGTGGCAACATCTGCCATGCCCATAGGCATACCAGGATGGCCAGAATTTGCTTGCTGCACAGCATCCATGGACAAAGCACGAATTGCGTTTGCCATATCGGTATGCTTTGAATTAGAAGGCGAAGTGTTGGCGCCAGTATCGTTCATAATCGACTCTTTGCTTTCCACCAGCAATGCCTCAATACTCGAAAATTCCTTCAATACCATCAGAATAGACTTCGTCTGGATCGAGGTCGGGTTGGCTGCCGGTGCCCAATAGGGGTCACATATATATTAACCTGCCAGTATCTATTCAGTGCCCATACGCAGGTCTTTTTGCTTTTCAGCAGGAGACAAGGTTCAGACGCATCTCTGGCAAGCATTGGAATCGGGTGGGAAGATGCCGCCCCACAGCCATTACGTCAACTGCTTAGTTTACTAGATTAGCCAATATTCCTCGAAAATCTCAATTTGTATTTCAGTTGACGCCTATTGGGCGCAGGTCCTATTGTTGTTGCAACAAACAATTATCGCCGAATGCAGGAAATGGGACGTTTTAATTATGGGGAACGGTGAAAACGCCGAATCACGGATAAAAGCCGCTTTGCTAAGGCTCGAAACATTAACTGAAATAACATCTGACCGACCCTCTCAAGGAAATTTGATGATCGGAGAAGACCCAGTTGTTAAAGCGGAAATGGACAGTTTGCGGGTGGAAAATCAATTGCTGCGCCAAGAACTGCTTGAGCTTACCGCGTCCTATAATGGACTAAAACAAGCCAGCGATAACGTTTCCTTGCGACTGGATAAAACCATAGATGATCTCTCTGAGATGCTGGAGCATTAATCATGTCGAGTGTTACTGTGAAAGTAAATGGACGGCCTTATCCCATAATTTGTGGGGATGGCGAAGAGGATCATGTGACTTACCTTGCTGAATTTGTGGACAAAAAAGTTCAAGATTTAAGCGGTATGTCTAATACATCAAACGAGTCCCAACTGCTTTTAATGGCGGCTCTGCTCGTAGCCGATGACTTGTCCCAAGCCTATGAGACGATCGATGAGTTGAAGGGAAAAACATCCGAGACGCCTCGCGTCCAATTGGATACAGAAAATTGGGCAAATCGATTGGAAGCTATTGCAGATAGGTTGGAAAAGGCTTAAGTAACCTCCGCTGCACTGCTTTGTGCGTTAGATTTTAGATATCCTGGGGCCAATAACGAAACCTGGGGGGCTAATCCCTGACTGGACCGTGGTCCTATTATATCGGCTCCCACCTGACTTGTCAGGCCACAGTGATTTCATTCGGTCGACGGCTTGTAGTGGTGCAGCACAATTACCCGGCGTTCATAAGTATTATTATAGGTGACATTTTTTGAGTGATGTTGACGTTTTAAAAAAGTCGCAGCGAAAATCTGCCATGGAAAAGCGGAAAACACTGGTTGATGAAACAGCTGGCATTCGTGCCGCCGAAATATTCTTGAAAAACATTACTCTGAATTCAGATGCCAAAGTGTCCCTATATTGGCCCATAGGTAGTGAATTTGATACGCGCCCTCTTATTCAAGAATTACAAAATCGCCAAATTCCTTGTTATCTGCCAGTTGTTGAAAAAATGCATCAAGCGTTGATCTTTCGGGAATGGAAGTCTGGTGATCCGCTTGTTAAAGGCAAACACGATATCGCCGTTCCCGCTGAAGATGCCAAGCAGGGAATACCTGATATTATTGTGACCCCTTTATTGGCATTCGATGATAAAGGCTTTCGTATGGGATATGGCGGCGGGTTTTACGACCGAAGCCTTGAAAAAATTCGACTGCAGAAACCATGCATCGCCGTAGGATTTGCCTATGCTGGTCAAGAAATTGAAAAAGTAGTGACATCTGCCCATGATCAGAAGTTGGATTGGATTGTCACAGAAAAAGAAATAAGGAAAATAGCGTGAAAGTTTTATATTGCGGTGACATTGTTGGTCGTTCTGGGCGGGATGCCGTCATTGAATATGTACCAGAGCTTCGCAAGAGACTGTCCCTTGATTTCGTGGTGGTAAACGGCGAGAACGCAGCGTCGGGTTTCGGAATTACAGAAAAAATATGCAACAGTTTGTATGAGGCTGGTGTTGATAGCATTGTGCTTGGAAACCATAGTTTCGATCAAAAAGAAATTATGAGCGTTATGACCCAAGACACCCGTATCATCCGCCCCATAAACTACCCTGAAGGGACGCCAGGACGCGGTGCAGCTGCTTTTAAAACTCGAAGCGGGAAGACGCTGCTTGTGGTGCAGGTTATGGGCCGTGTGTTCATGGATCCTCTTGATGATCCTTTTGCTGGGGTTGATAAGATCCTGAACTCTGGAAAACTTGGCGGGAAATACGATTTTATTCTCGTTGATATTCACGGCGAAGCGACGTCTGAAAAAATGGCCATGGGACATTTCTGTGATGGTCGAGTTTCAATGGTGGTGGGAAGTCATCAGCACGTGCCGACGGCAGACGCCATGATTTTGCCAGAAGGCACGGCCTATCAGACTGATGCTGGTATGTGCGGGGATTATAATTCGGTTATCGGAATGGACAAGGAAGAGCCCATTCGCCGATTTACTCGTAAAATTAATGGCGGCCGATTTTCACCAGCATTGGGGCCAGGTACCTTGTGCGGTGTGCTAGTTGAAACCGACGATACCACAGGACTTGCGGTGAGTGTTGAGCCTATTCGACTGGGTGGCAAGCTGCGACAAACCCATAAGTTGTAGGGAGTAACTAGCAATACGCATTCAGTTATAAAGGTGAGTGACCCTATTCGCAATTTATTAATATAGTCATGATATCCCTTACTCTCAGATTTTAAAGTATGTAGTCCCCATCTGGAGAGCGCGTTGTCTCAAGGTAGTTATCATTTCGAGGTCCATGGGCGGCAGGCACAGTCATGGACTGTCCAAAAAGTGTGTGATGATCGGCAAAGTGCCATTGACAGTGCCGGCACCCTTTTTAAAGAGCTTTCCTTAAAAGCGGTAAAGGTGCTGGAAGTCTCGTTTGGATCTGATGATCCAGTATTCCACGACAAGGAAATTTTTTTCCAAGGCGAAAAGGATGCTCCTTCACAAGCTCCCGGTGTGGACTTAATCGGGCCAGTTTGCCAAAAAATTGAAGATTTGTTTCTCCCCGAAGCGCGGCAATCCATCGCATCTCTATTGAAAAAGCCCATGGCTGGTTGGAAAATCACTCCGTTAGAACTGCTTTATCACGGGGAACACCTGCAGAAACTGAACGATACTGGACAAATACTTCAAGGCGCAGTTCAGCGGGTGGCGATCTCTCAAATTCAAAAAACCGGACAAAAAGTAAACCAGCGGGTCCTTGATTTATATTCACTGACCAACGAACTGTTGCAAGATCGAAAGATTCGAGGGCGTGATGGTGACGTTACTCTCCTTGAAGGCGAAGATCTTGAAGGGCTTCTGGCAAAAGCGAAAAAAGCTGAAAATCCATCGTTAGCTTTTATGTTTGGCGTGGTGCATTTCTTCAAAGAAATTCCATCGTTAGATTTAAAGTTCGAAAAAACACTGGAATTGATTGAGGCGAATGACGATCCAGAGGTGTTGGGTTTCCTGGATCAGTTTTTAGCTGATTTTTTATACTCAACCGATAATTTACATAAGCTTTTGGGCAATAGCGAAAATCTTGGAAAAGGTCTACTTCGAATTATTGATTTGATCCGAGCGGAGATTAATGGTGACGGCGATGGTCACGCGGCGCTCCTTCGGATAAATATATTGATCGGTAAAAATTTATTGCCGGAGACTAAAAAATTACTTGCGGTCAAGGTCATGTCATCCTTGAAAGGGAATGCGTCTTTTGTGAAAGGCGATCCTTACAAAAGCATAATGTTCCATCGCAGAATTTTATCTCGGCTCAATGTTGACGGAAACACCCATATCGGTGGTCAGGATAGTGTGGAGGCCATCATCCAAAGGTGCTCGCGGCTAACCGGAAGTGTCAGCATATCCGAAGTTCTCAATGGGTTAGAGCATCCCCTTGATAGAGTCGGACGATTAATAGAAGTCGCCAACGGTGTGGTTGGTGCCACTAATTTAAGAGCTGTCGCCAATTATATTATTCCTGTCTTGGAAAGCCCGCATAATACGCAGATCATTATCGAGAGCAGTGATGATGATTTGAAGCTTTTGAAGAAGCTGTCAAACTTGCAGCAGAAAATCCGCGATACAGGTTTTCAAGATTTCTATCACGAAAAAATTCTATCGAACCTAGATCGTATTGGATTTGAGCTGTTTAAGGCCAAGAAAGTTCAAACACAATTACTGACATCCCCTTCTGATAAAATTCAGCTCGGATTTTCCATTTTTGGCCTCCTTGCTGAAGATGCCGTCCCCTACCCACAAGTCA
>CAJXWA010000087.1 GCA_913062525.1 uncultured Alphaproteobacteria bacterium
GGATGCCAAATTCAAATGGTCTGGCCCTGATGATGAATGGCAAGCCATCTCGCTGAACTATACATCCGGAACAACGGGTGATCCTAAAGGTGTTGTTTATCACCACCGGGGTGCATATTTAGCGGCAACTGGTAACACCATGTCATGGAATATGCAAAAACACCCGACCTACCTTTGGACGCTTCCTATGTTTCATTGTAACGGTTGGTGCTTCCCGTGGACTATTACAGCCGTTGGCGGAACCCATGTGTGTCTTCGAAAAGTAGAGGCGGACCCTATTTATGATGCCATGCAGAAATATGGCATCGATCACATGTGCGGCGCCCCCATAGTGCTGTCGATGCTAATCAATACAAGTGATGAGAACAAAGCCAAAGCCTCCAAGGGCATAAAAGTGATGGTGGCGGCAGCACCGCCGCCGGCACCTGTCTTGGCGGAAATGGATGTCATGGGATTTGAAGTTACTCATGTATACGGTCTAACCGAATGCTACGGCCCATCCGTTTTCTGTGATTGGGATACGGATTGGGATGAAAAAAGCGTGGAAGATCGCGCTGCTTTGAAAGCCCGCCAAGGTGTTCGCTATCACGCTCTTAGCGGGTTAGATGTTGTCGATCCTGAAACCATGGAGCCTGTTCCTCAAGATGGAAATACCATGGGTGAAGTCATGATGCGTGGAAACCTGGTTATGAAGGGGTATTTGAAAAACCCGACAACGACTGAAGCTGCTCTAAAAGATGGATGGTTTCATACGGGTGATCTAGGTGTCCTTCATGAAGATGGATATCTGGAACTTCGAGACCGATCCAAGGATATTATTATTTCAGGCGGCGAGAATATTTCCACTATTGAAGTGGAGGGAGTTCTCTTCAAACATCCGGCCGTGATGGATGTGGCCGTTGTCGCACGTCCAGATGATAAATGGGGCGAGACACCTTGTGCTTTTGTGATGCTGCGAGACGGACATTCTGCTTCTGACAAGGAACTGATCGCATTTTGCCGTGAAAATATGGCTCATTTTAAATGTCCAAAGACCGTTATTTTTGATGATTTGCCGAAAACATCTACGGGAAAAGTCCAAAAATTTGTGCTGAGAGAACGCGCAAAAAATCTGTAATTGATACAGATCCCGTCCATTATGCCTTTATTAACCAAATATGATCCATCCTTTCAGCTGGAAACAAATTCCAGCTAAGGGTAAATTATGACGCACTATTTGGTTACAGAAGAAAATCCTGAAGGACAGAAGCTTGAAGATGCTTTGGTAATGATCCGCTCCGATATCATTAATCGGTGTACGAAAATTACTGACGACACCAGAGCCGAGGCTCAAGCGGTCTTATCTAACAATATGAGAATACTCAACCTACTTACAGATGCCGTGGATTTGGCGCTGGATAGCACGCGAGTTCTTGATAAGGCATTTGGCCCAAGCCAGGCAGGAAAAGGCGGGCCACCACGTATTGGAAACTAAACGTGGTGACCTGAATATTACAAGAAAGATGTCAGCGCAGATCTGACATCTTGCGCTTTTTCGATCATTTGCATATGTCCGCAATTTTCAAGCATTACAGTTTTTGAATCCGGGATCGCTTGAATTAGTTTTTGAGCGGCTCTTGGCATCGTCATCATATCTTTGCTCCCCAAAATAAAGAGTGTTGGGCAGGATATGTTTTCCGCAGCATCGAAACCGCCTGTGTATCCGCTGCAGATCGACAGCCCTTGATACAGACTGTTATCTCCGGAATTCTCAACAGTCCGAAGGGCATTTCCAATCATCCAAAGGCCGGGCACTTCCGAAGCACCAATGTGTGATGGGCGGGCGTGGGACCAATCGATCATCATTTGATAGGCCGCAGGATCATTATCTTTTGCCTTGTTTAGGAAATCTTCGCCAACCATCATGGGGTATGCAACACCGATCATGGCCAGTTTGGTAACGCGTTCTGGATAACGTCCTGCCACTGACAATGCGGTTAAAGAGCCCATGCTGTGGCCAACGAGTGCGGCAGATTGAATGCCATTTGCGTCCATAAATGCAATCACCCAATCAGCCATGTCATCTATGCTTGCGGGGATGTCTCCGCCGCTTTTCCCGTGACCCGGTAGATCAAGAGCAAATACGTTAAAGCCGTGATGCGCAAAGTACCGGCTTTGAAGAACCCATGCTGTATGGTCCATGGCAGCACCGTGCAAAAATAAAATGCTCGGTTTTCTCTGATCAAACTCTTGGCCGCCAGTGGCTGCAAATAAAGGCGTATTTTTTACGTCGATAATCATTATTCTTCCCTCTTTACGCAGCTTTTTCTTTGTCAGCGACTTTACCTGCGGCTCGAAGGCCGAGTTTTAAGTCTTTAATCAAGTCATCGGCGTCTTCAATACCCACAGACAATCTAATCATGCCTTCGGAAATTCCTGCATTTTTCAAGGCTTCGGCATCCATTTGCTGATGAGTGGTTGAAGCTGGATGAATAACCAGGCTTTTAGCATCGCCAACATTCGCCAGATGTGAGAATACTTGCAATTGCCCGATAAAGGCTTTGCCGGCAGGGCGTCCGCCTTTTACTGTAAAGCTGAAGATAGAACCGCAGCCTTTAGGAAGAAGTTTTTTCGCGAGTTCATGGTCTGGATGTTCTTCCAGTTCAGGATAGGAGACAGCCTCTACTGCATCGTGATCTTTCAAAAATGCAATGATTTTCCGAGCATTTTGAACATGTTTTTCCATTCTAATGGATAAGGTTTCGACACCTTGCAGGATCTGAAAGGAATTTGTCGGGCTAATGCAGGCGCCAAAATCCCGAATTCCTTCGGTTCTTGCGCGCATTAAGAAAGCAAGCGGGCCAAATTCTTCTTCATATTTGATCCCATGGTAGCCTTCGTAGGGTTCAGTCAATGTTGGGAATTTACCACTTTTCACCCAATCAAACTTACCGCCATCGATTAGGGCACCGCCCATTGCGATGCCATGTCCGCCTAAAAACTTAGTCGCTGAATGCATCACAAGATCAGCGCCGTGGTCAAGTGGGCGACAGAGATAAGGCGTTGCAAAGGTGTTGTCGATGAGCAGAGGAATACCTGCGTCATGGGCAACCTTCGACACTTTTTCTATATCAGTAACCTCAAGACCTGGATTACCCAAAGTCTCTGAGATAACCAAGCGCGTGTCGTCGGTGATTGCCGCTTTAAAAGCGTCGACATCTTGTGGGTTTACAAATGTTGTCTTAATGCCAAACCGCGGCATGGTGTGTTTTAGAAAGTTATATGTTCCGCCGTATACAGATTGGGAACAGACAATATGGGCGCCAGCGCTCATGAGCGTGACAATCGCAAGATGCATAGCAGCATGACCCGATGCCGTGCAAAGTCCGCCAATACCACCTTCAAGACTAGCCAGACGTTCTTCTAAAACGGCCGTTGTCGGGTTTGAAAGGCGTGTGTAAATATGGCCAGTTGTCTCTAAGTTAAACAAAGATGCTGCGTGATCGGCATCTTTGAAGACATAAGATGTAGTCTGGTAAATCGGAACAGCGCGGGCGCCGGTTACGGGATCAGGATGCTGCCCTGCATGAAGGCTGAGTGTATCGAATTTTAGGAAATTGGGATCTGCCATTTGCATGCTCCGTTAATGACTTAAATAGCGTTTTGGGAAAGCTATACCGGGAGAGGAGTAAGGTCCAGATTAATCGCTATACAAAATCGACGGGGATGAATTTGCCAATTAATAGACAACGCACAGGAGCGTGAAATTGACTGAGAATTAAGAGAGGGGGCTGCCTTTGCAGGCGCCCCCTTCAATATTATTTTTTACCTCAACCTGTCAAACTTGACCTGCTGCGAGAGATAAAACGCTGTTTCCGCAGAAGAGTCAACCCTGAGTGTTACGAAACGTAATAATTTTAGGGAAAATAGTTAGGAAAAAAAAGAGCCGCCAGAAGGCGGCTCAAGTCAACAGGGAGGCGTCAAACAGGTTGGAAGAGATCCAACCAGCAACCCGACGCGGGCTGCTAAGTAAGTAATATATGCTCATATTATTAAATTATAATTAACGAATACACGGTTTTTCACAAAAATACCAAGTTATTGTCAATTGTTTTTACTAATTCTGTAGTCAATTAGTGTTATGGATCCATATTTTGGCGATATTCAGCTTTTGAATATACTTTGTGCCGCGTTTTGTGCTTGGCGTTTCTTTTTAATGATCCTATGGACCTTTTCAACTTCGGCTCCCAGATCAGTAATATAGTCTTCTAATTCATTCACTGACATAACGGCGAAATTTGAAGGGTTGCCACCAAGAATGGGTTTTTCGTCCTCTTCGCTTGTCATTTTTTCAATCCTTCATATGCTAGGCAATAGATCTTGTTGCTGACGGGACAGTCGGGCGCCTGTTTTATGTCAATCTAACACTGGCAGCAGAGATAATATAAAAGAAAAATAATCTGGAGAGAATAATGACTTTGCCCTCTAAAATGACAGCAATTGAGATTAGAGAATTTGGCGGACCGGAAAACCTTGTGCCGACAAGCCGTCCTGTACCGAGCCCGTCAACAGACGAAGTCCTTATTCAAGTGAGTGCGGCAGGCGTAAATCGTCCTGATGTGTTGCAGCGCATGGGTGGGTATTCACCGCCTCCAGGTGCCTCTGATCTTCCGGGACTTGAAGTTGCCGGAACAATCGTCGCTGTTGGCGGCGGTGTTTCAAGATTTAAAGTGGGAGACGCTGTTTGCGCGCTTGTAGCTGGGGGCGGATACGCTGAATATTGTGTGGCCCCTGCAGTGCAGTGTCTGGCCGTGCCTGATGGCTACGATATGATTAAAGCTGCAGCCGTTCCTGAGACTTATTTTACAGTTTGGACAAATGTGTTCGATCGTGGTCGCTTGAAAGGCGGGGAAACTTTCCTTGTTCACGGCGGGGCAAGTGGTATCGGTACAACAGCCATTCAGCTTGCAAAAGCATTTGGCGCCCGTGTTTTTGCCACAGCATCCACTGACGAAAAATGCCGCGAAATTGAAGCCTTAGGCGCCGAACGCGGTATAAACTACAAAACAGAAGATTACGTGGAAGTTGTCAAAAGCCTGACAGATGGAAACGGTGTTGATCTCATTTTGGACATGGTTGGCGGCGATTATATTCAACGGAACATATCCGCATTGGCTATGGAAGGTCGCCTTGTTTACATCGCATTTCTCGGGGGAGCGAAAGCTGAGGTGAATTTTGCACCTGTCATGTTGAAACGCTTGACGATTACTGGATCAACTTTGCGTCCTCAATCGGTTCAAGCTAAATCTGAAATTGGGATGAAACTGGAAGAAAAAGTTTGGCCACTGCTAAATGCAGGCACAGTGAAACCAATCATAGACAGTGTATTCGATCTGAAGGATGCTCGCAAAGCACATGAGAGAATTGACGATTCATCCCACATCGGAAAGATCGTTCTCAAGGTGTGAAAGATATGCGCCTTAGAAAGTGCTTTACTGCCTAGACTTTGCTTGTAATTTCAGCCATATATGCTGTTAAGAAGTTATTGGACTGTTGGAAATACGACGGTCAATTAAGGAGAAAATATGTCGACGCCATTGATGCCAAAAGCGACCGCGGTCTGGCTTATTGATAATACGACCTTGTCATTTGTACAGGTTGCAGCTTTTTGTGGCCTTCATTCCCTTGAAATCCAAGGAATTGCAGATGGTGAAGTAGCGGTTGGTATTGTTGGGCAAGACCCCATCGGAAATAGCCAACTCACACAGGAAGAGTTGGATCGATGTCAAGCGGACCCAAAAGCACGCTTGGAATTAAGTAAACCTGTTGCAGACGTTCCACAGCCCCGCCGCCGTGGTGGACGATACACACCCGTTTCAAGGCGCGGTGATCGCCCAGACGCAATTTCATGGCTGATTAAGTTTCATCCTGAATTGTCTGACGCTCAAATTGGTAAACTCGTTGGAACAACGAAGACAACAATTACGGCTGTTCGGGAAAAAACTCATTGGAACGCGCAGACAATTAAACCTCGTGATCCAGTTAGTCTTGGAATTTGTACGCAGGTTGAGCTGGATGAATTTGTTAAAAAATCAGCCCATTTGCGGAATGATGAAAATACCGACAAATTGATCGAAGAAGTTGCAGCAGCTGTTGCCGCAGACGCAGCCGCTGTTCCTCTGACGCCATATGAGCGGAAGAAACAGCAGCTTCAAAAAGAAGAAACATACGACCATCGTGCTGAAGCTGAAGCCGTTTTTGGCAAAACATCGGCTAAAGGCGACGATAGAAAAAGTAAGGCTGAAGCCGTTAAGGACTTTGAAAATCTGTTTAAAGCAAAAGACGAGTAGAGATTTTTATATAGCCTGAAGTTAAAAAAGTCGTGCTTGATTGCCACGGCTTTTTTTTATCCATAAACTCAGAAGAGTGTAAGTCGGCCCTCAAATTGGGATAGGGTGTCGGTTGTGTTAAAAGGGAGATTCCAGATGACGACCTATGAAGAAGATTACGCCCGTTCCATAAACGATCCAGAAGGATTTTGGGGGACTGCGGCTGAAGGAATTACTTGGTACAAAAAATGGGATCGTGTTCTTGATAACGAAAACAGCCCTTTCACAAAATGGTTTCCAGGCGCCGAACTTAATACATGCTACAACTGCCTAGATCGGCATGTTGAGGCGGGACGGGGTGCTCAAGACGCACTGATCTACGATAGTCCGATGACAGGGAAAGTGGAGAAGTTCACTTTTGAGGAACTGACAAACAGCGTCGCTCGTTTTGCCGGTGGATTGCAAAATCTTGGGATCACTAAAGGCGACCGCGTGATCATATATATGCCTATGGTTCCAGAGGCTGCTATTGCCATGTTGGCATGCGCTCGCATTGGTGCTGTTCATTCTGTTGTTTTTGGTGGATTTGCGGCAACTGAACTTGCAACACGCATAGATGATGCAAAACCAGTTGCAATGATTGCTGGCTCCTGCGGGTTAGAGCCTGGGCGAATTGTTGAATATAAACCGCTTTTAGATGAAGCCATTGAGATTGCTAGTCACAAACCAAAACACTGTATTGTTTTACAGCGTCCAGAAGCGACTGCAAAAATGATTGATGGGCGTGACGTGGATTGGCAAGAATTAGATGCGGCAGAGCCTGCTGACTGTGTTCCTGTTGCTGCAACTGATCCGTTATATGTGCTTTATACATCGGGTACCACGGGCGTTCCTAAGGGAGTGGTTCGCGATAACGGCGGTCATGCTGTTGCGCTTAAATGGTCCATGAAAAATGTATATAACGTTGATCCAGGTGATGTGTTTTGGGCCGCTTCAGATGTGGGCTGGGTCGTTGGCCATTCCTATATTGTCTACGCGCCTCTATTACATGGTGCCACGACTATTCTATTTGAAGGTAAACCCGTTGGTACGCCCGATGCTGGAACATTTTGGAGAGTTATCCAAGATCATAAAGTTTCTGTTCTCTTTACTGCGCCGACGGCTTTTCGGGCCATTAAACAACAAGATCCAGCCGGAAAATTGATCGCTGATTATGATATCAGTCATTTCAAAACTTTATTCTTAGCTGGAGAACGGGCCGACTCTGATACGATTGTCTGGGCGCAAGACACGCTTAAAGTTCCTGTGCTTGATCATTGGTGGCAAACGGAAACTGGCTGGCCTATGGGGGCGAACTGCGCAGGTTATGGCATGAAACCCGTTAAGCTGGGGAGCCCGACACATGCTGTGGCGGGGTACGATATTCGCATTATTGATGAAGAAGATCCATCAATTGAAATGCCAAAAGGTAAAATTGGGGTCATTGCAGTCAAACTACCACTACCGCCCGGGAGCCTCTCTACCTTATGGGAAAACGATGAAGGCTTTTTGAAATCCTATATGGAAGAAATTCCAGGATATTATAAAACTGGCGACGCCGGATATATCGACGAAGATGATTATTTGTTCATCATGGCGCGCACAGATGACATCATCAATGTAGCAGGGCACCGCCTTTCTACAGGCGGCATGGAAGAAGTCTTAGCCGGTCATAAAGACGTTGCTGAATGCGCTGTTTTGGGGGCGAAAGATGCCTTGAAAGGGCAAACACCTCTTGGATTTGTTGTTTTAAACGCTGGGGTCGATCGCCCAGACACTGACATTGTCAAAGAGTTGGTGTTGCTGGTTCGCGAGAAAATTGGACCGGTTGCGGCATTTAAAGAAGCGGCGGTTGTTAAGCGCCTACCAAAGACCCGTTCTGGAAAAATATTACGCGGTGTTGTCCGTAAAATTGCTGACGGTGAGCCTTATAAAGCTCCGGCAACTATTGATGATCCCGTGATTTTGGATGAAATCACCGAGGCACTTGCCTCTATAGGGTATCCCAAAAAATAATAAATAAAGCGGCGCGGTCTACCCGTGCCGCTTTATTCTGTCTATTTTGATAGTGACGATGGCTCTATCAAGGATGATAAGTAAGAATTCCTATTTTTAAGAAATGTCAGGAGCCTTGCTGAATACCCATCGGGTACTGCCGCGACGACAGACGGTCTTTCTGAGATGCTAATACGCCAAGTCTGAATTTTCTCAGAATTTGCCAATATTCTAAAATCTGCTATTCGATCGAACACATCAAAATACCTAAATACGGTTGCCCACACGCCGTCGATGAGATGAAATTCGGTGCCGTCAAAATAAGGCCCAGATATTTCGGCTTCGATTTTTTCAAACTTTACACGAAGCTGTTCAATTTTGCCGTTAAAGGTGGCTTCAGTTGTGGCGTTGTAAAATCCTCCAATAGTGGTTAGCGTTTCAGAGGCATAAGCAATCCAAGATCGGTGCCTTGCCTTTTGTATGGGCAATGCGGGGTATAACGAATTTGGGGTAACTTCGTTCAAATAGTCGGCGATAACCTGACTTTCGAATAAAACTGTTCCCTCAGTTACGAGAACTGGGACTTTACCGAGCGGCGACAAATCGGTAAACCAAGTCGGTTTGTTGGCTAAATCTAAATAAGTACGCTCGTAAGGAATTTGTTTCTCTGACAGGACAATTGCGGCCCGCTGAACATATGGGCAGAGGTGGTGACTGATGAGTTGAAGTGAAGACATGATTTTTTCCTCAAAATAAATGCAATTGCATGTATATGTGGTGTTCTTGAATTGATTGTCAATGCATATGCATGTATATTGGAAAAATGAAAAAACCGAATGATTTGACAGTCGACGTCTGGGCCCGCCTTTTAAGGCTTAACAAAATTGCGCTTAAACGCATGGAGGGAAAACTTAAGACGGAGGGGCTGCCGGCCTTAGCATGGTACGATATTCTATTAGAGCTGGAGCGAGCAGGGGTTGCGGGTTTGAGGCCTTTCGAGCTAGAGGATGTAACTCTGTTGCCGCAATATGGCGTGTCTAGAATTATTGAGAGAATTGAAAAGGCGGGTTTCTTACAGCGTTTAGCTTGTGATGACGATGCAAGGGGGCAATCTGTATTCATAACGGACGCCGGAAAAATATTACGTCAAAAAATGTGGATTGTTTACGGCGCTGCCATTGAAGAAGTCATAGGAGAAAATATCGGTGGTGCGGATGCTGCTAACTTATCGCGGGTGCTTAAGCAACTCATTGAAAAGCAGGCGTGAGGTTTTCGCCGTAGCACACTCTATATATAGAAAAACCCCGCCAACGGAATTGGCAGGGTCGTCATTTCAGAGCTAAATGAAAATCAGATGAATTTTACATTCAAAACTTCATAAGCCTTTGATCCGCCCGGAGTTGTGACTTCAATACTGTCACCTTGCTCCTTGTTGATAAGGGCCCGAGCTAACGGCGCAGACAACGAAAGCAAGCCTTTTTCAATGTTGCTTTCATCTTCGCCGACGATTTGATAAGTCGTCTCTTCATCGGTATCTTCATCAACCAACAAAACGGTTGCGCCAAACTTGATCTGCGCTCCTGTAATTGCGGCTACGTCAATAATTTCACTGCGGCCCAGTTTATCCTCAAGCTCAGCAATACGTCCTTCAATGAGGGACTGCTGTTCTTTCGCTGCAGAATATTCCGCATTTTCAGACAAATCGCCATGCTCACGTGCCGTTGCGATAGCCTGGATAACGGCAGGCCGTGCCCGGCCTTTCAAATCTTTTAACTCAACTTCCAAGTTAGCGTGGCCGCCAGCTGTAATAGGTAATCTTTCCATCGAATTCTCATGATTACGCTTTCGCGTAACTTCTCTTTAGGTGCGCCAATTCATTTAGAGGCGCATTTAAAATCAATTTTTAATGCACAAGGAGTTAACAATAGGATTGAAGTGGATAGACTTCAAGGGTTCCTGTCTTAATTTTTTCAATTGCCATGGCAGAGGCGCGTGCACCTGCGATGGTTGTTGAGTACGGTGTTTTCATCACCAATGCAGTATGGCGGATATCATAGCTGTCTTTCAAGGCCTGGACGCCTTCGGTCGTATTGATGACCATAGCGATATCGCCGTTCTTCATCAAGTCGATGATGTTTGGGCGACCTTCCATCACTTTGTTGACCTTGGAGACTGCTAACCCTTGGGCGGAAAGATAATCAGCCGTGCCTGAAGTTGAGACAATTTCAAATCCAAGCTCCAGCAGTTTTTCAGCAACGTCCTTAACCAGTGCCTTGTCCAAATCTCTGACAGATATGAAAACCTTACCGCTCGTTGGCAAAATAACACCTGCGGCTAACTGAGATTTCAAGAAGGCGGTCGCGAAATCTTTGTCGATCCCCATAACTTCACCCGTTGACCGCATTTCAGGGCCAAGGATTACATCTACACCTGGGAAACGATTAAACGGAAAGACCGCTTCTTTCACAGTGACATGGGACAATACCCGGTTTTCTAGTTTGAAGGAGGCAAGCTTTTCACCAGCCATAATCCGAGCCGCGATTTTAGCGATTGGGTAATTGATGCTTTTGGCAACAAACGGAACGGTACGGCTGGCACGCGGGTTGACTTCCAAGATGTAAACCGTGTCGTCTTTAAGTGCGAACTGGACATTCATCAAGCCAACAACATTTAACTCAAGCGCCAACGCATGTGATTGACGGTGAATTTCTGCGATGACATCATCTTTTAATGTATACGGCGGAAGGGCGCAGGCGCTGTCACCAGAGTGAATACCCGCTTCTTCGATATGTTCCATGATGCCGGCGACAAATACGTCTTCACCGTCACATAAGCAATCAACATCCACCTCAATGGCATTTTGCAAATAACTATCCACAAGAACAGGTGTGTCGCCTGAAACTTGAACAGCTTCACGCATATAACGATCAAGTTGGCTGTCATCGCGCACAATTTCCATAGCCCGGCCGCCAAGAACGTATGACGGGCGAACAACGACAGGATAGCCGATGTCTTTGGCAATAACGAAAGCTTCTTCAACAGAACGTGCAATCCCATTTTCCGGTTGGAGCAGTTTGAGTTTATGCAGCATTTGTTGGAACCGTTCCCGGTCTTCCGCCAAATCGATAGCATCGGGAGTTGTGCCCAAAATTGGGATGCCTGCAGCTTCAAGGCCTGCGGCAAGTTTAAGCGGTGTTTGTCCGCCGAACTGCACGATTACACCATGAAGGATTCCATTTGACTGCTCTTTCCGTAAGACTGCAAGAGTGTCTTCAACTGTAAGAGGCTCAAAATACAGACGATCAGATGTATCGTAATCTGTAGAAACAGTTTCTGGATTACAATTGACCATGATGGTCTCGTAGCCCGCTTCTTCAAGTGCATAGGCAGCATGGACACAGCAATAATCAAACTCGATACCTTGGCCAATGCGATTTGGTCCACCGCCAAGAATGGCAACTTTCTTACGGTCCGTTGGTTCAGACTCGCAAACTGCCGGATCCCACTCGTTCCCTTCATAGGTCGAGTAGAGATAAGGCGTTTTAGACGTGAACTCACCGGCGCAAGTATCAATGCGTTTATAGACGGGTTGTACGCCCAAATCTTGACGAATATCGAAGACTTCAGCAGTGGTTTTTCCAGAAATTTCTGCAAGACGGTCGTCTGAGAAACCCATTTTTTTCAAAGAGAGAAGGCCGCTTTTTTGAGTTGGAAGGCCTTTTTCCCGAACGGCTTCTTCCATTTCAACCAGAGCTTCGATTTGAGACAGAAACCAAGGTTCATACTTGCTAGCGCCTTGAATTTCTTCAAGGGTCAGGCCTGCCCGGAAGGCTTGCGCGATGTGCAGCAAACGATCAGGTGTTGCGTGGGCAAGAATGTTCAAGATGCCCTGCTTGTCGTCGCCAATGTCCTGTTCGTTTAGGCCCGTAAGACCAGTTTCCAGTGACCGCAAAGCTTTTTGCAGAGATTCTGCAAATGTGCGTCCAACGGCCATTGCCTCGCCAACTGATTTCATAGCTGTGCCGAGAGATGGTTCTGCGCCCGGGAATTTCTCAAATGTGAAGCGCGGAATTTTCGTGACCACATAATCGATTGTCGGCTCGAACGATGCGGGCGTTATGCCCGTGATGTCGTTATCAAGTTCGTCGAGTGTATAGCCGACTGCAAGTTTGGCTGCGATTTTGGCGATGGGGAAGCCCGTCGCTTTCGATGCAAGAGCGCTGGAGCGAGATACACGTGGGTTCATTTCAATAATGATCAAACGGCCGTTTTCAGGATTAACCGCAAACTGAACGTTTGAGCCGCCTGTTTCAACACCGATTTCGCGCAAAACCGCCAGTGAGGCATTCCGCATCACTTGATATTCTTTGTCGCTGAGGGTCAGCGCTGGGGCAACCGTGATGGAATCGCCCGTATGGACGCCCATAGGATCCACATTTTCAATGGAACAAATGATGATGCAATTGTCCGCTTTGTCGCGAACAACTTCCATTTCATATTCTTTCCAGCCGACAATACTTTCTTCAATCAACACTTCTGTTGTAGGCGACGCGTCAAGGCCAGAGCCAACAATAGTCTCAAACTCTTCGCGGTTATACGCAATGCCGCCGCCTGTGCCGCCCATAGTAAAGGATGGGCGAATAATGCAAGGCAACTTCACGATTTCAAGAGAGTGCCAAGCCTCTTCCATATTGTGAGCAACGGAACTTAGCGGCATATCAAGACCGATTTTCCGCATGGCTGTGCGGAATTTATCGCGATCTTCTGCTTTTTCAATAGCTTCTTGGTTCGCGCCAATAAGCTGAACGCCCAAACGGTCCAACGTGCCGCGATCGGCAAGTGCCAATGCCGTGTTCAATGCCGTTTGGCCGCCCATGGTTGGCAGCAGCGCATCGGGTCTTTCTTTTTCAAGAATTTTTTCCACGATATCAGGCGTAATTGGCTCAATATACGTGGCGTCCGCTTGGTCCGGATCAGTCATGATCGTTGCTGGATTAGAATTTACCAGAATAACCCGGTATCCTTCTTCCTTCAGCGCTTTACAAGCTTGAGTGCCAGAGTAATCAAATTCACAAGCCTGGCCAATAATAATTGGGCCAGCGCCGATGATCATAATGGACTTTATATCGGTACGTTTAGGCATTGGCGTCCACCATATCTACAAACCGTTGAAAGAGGTAATGACTGTCTTGCGGCCCGGGGCTCGCTTCTGGAT
>CAJXWA010000088.1 GCA_913062525.1 uncultured Alphaproteobacteria bacterium
GCATGAACCACATATTGTGGTTCGGCGCACCATTTCAGAAGATGCCGCTGCCGAAGTCCGCCGGATGAACGGTGCGGTGGCGCGATTGCAAAGCTCAATCGATGTCATGCTTTCTGATACGGATGCATTGTTTACCGATGAGTCCCGTGACATCTTCGAAGCCTACAAAATGTTTGCCCACGACAAAAGCTGGCTTAAACGGCTGGCAGATGCGGTGGATTCAGGACTAACAGCGGAAGCGGCTATTAAGCGCGTGCAGGATGATACCCGCGCCCGGATGAAGAAAATAACGGATCCCTATATTCGGGAAAGATTGTCTGATCTTGATGATCTAGCCAATCGGTTGTTTCTGCATTTGGACGGCGTGCAAGGTGTTGATCGTCAACATTTAACGACTGATACTATAGTTGT
The DNA here is from genome assembly GCA_913062525.1 of uncultured Alphaproteobacteria bacterium. Classification (GTDB taxonomy): domain Bacteria; phylum Pseudomonadota; class Alphaproteobacteria; order Sneathiellales; family Sneathiellaceae; genus Sneathiella. The sequence continues at coordinate 412 of CAJXWA010000088.1, forward strand.
CGCCCGTAATATGGGTGCAGCTGAGCTTCTTGACTATGACCGGGTTCACTTGAAGGGCGTTGTACTGGTCGAGGGAACGCGAAGCAGTCATGTGGCAATTGTTGCAAGGGCACTTGGCATCCCGGTGATCGGTCAATGTTCAGAAATATCTGACGCTGTGGAAGAGGGCGACTTTGTCCTTGTCGATGGCGAGAATGCGCAAGTGTTTTTACGGCCGGGCGATGACGTTATTCAGGCTTTTGAGCGGAGTATGCGCCACCGTGCTGTCCGCCAGGCCAAGTACGCGGCGCTTAGAGACATGCCTTCCATAACGAAGGATGGGCAAACCATAAAACTGAGCATGAACGCTGGTTTGTTGATTGATCTTGATAATTTCCAAGACGCCGGCGCTGACGGCATTGGATTGTTCAGAACTGAGCTGCAATTTATGGTCCGCTCTCAAATGCCGAAAGTGGATGAGCAAACGGAGCTTTATAATAAGGTTCTGGATAAAGCAAATGGGCGCCCCGTTGTCTTTCGTTCTCTTGATGTAGGCGGAGATAAAGCGTTACCTTACCTTCAAATGAAGGAAGAGGAAAATCCGGCCTTAGGCTGGCGCGCCATCCGCATCGGTTTGGACCGACCTGCTCTGTTGAAAGCGCAGCTTCGGGCTATGGTCCGCGCCTCTATTGGGCGTGATTTGACGATAATGTTTCCAATGATTGCTGAAGTGTCTGAATTTATCGAAGCCAAATCCCTGTTGATGAAGGAAATCGCTAGAGAAGAAGCACGGTCAGGGAACAAACCCAATACGGTTAAAGTCGGAACTATGTTAGAGGTGCCGTCCATCGTTTGGCAACTGCCGCATTTGCTTAAATATGTAGATTTTGTGTCAGTTGGATCCAACGATTTGTTGCAGTTTTTCTTTGCAGTCGACCGCGGCAACCCGCGGGTAACGGACCGTTATGACATGTTAAGTTCAAGCTTTATGTCCATGCTTAAATATATTGCAGACGAGTGTCGGCGCACAGATACTCCCTTGTCGATCTGCGGGGATGTTGCGGGCAGGCCGTTGGAGGCCATGGCTTTAATAGGGCTTGGGTATACAAATTTATCCATGTCTCTTGAAGGAGTCGCTCCTGTAAAGGAGATGGTGCGTAGCGCAGATGTCGCCAAAGTCCGAGATTTTCTTTCTAGCTTGTGTAAAGCGAAGAAATCTTCAGCGCGCCAGCAACTTCGTGCTTTTGCCAAGGATCATGGCATTATTATTTAAATCATTGATCTTTATTAATTTTTGCTGATAATTATCCCATATTTTAGAGACCCTCCGCAGCAGATGCATTGTGATAATGGGTTTTGCTGCGAGGAATGCTATTTGGTAGATGGTGTATTGCAATGGTGACACAGGGAAAACTTCCTCTGAACGAAGACGAACCTCGCCTTAAATTGGCGATGGAAGCCTCTGACGAAAATCCAGATGCCAGTCCTCAAGAAGAGGCGCCAAGCGAACAGGTCGCATCAAATGATATCGAACGAACCAGCGTTGAACCTAACTTAAATGGATTCGATGATGAAAACTCTGAAGACGATCTTACTGTTGGCGCTCATTTAAGGCGGGAACGGGAAAGGCAAGGGTATTCGTTGCATGATATCGCGGAAAATCTTCGCCTACGTCCGCGGCAACTTCAAGCACTGGAAGAGGGCAATTACGATGCGCTTCCGGGACAGACTTTTGTCGCTGGTTTTTTAAGATCCTATGCAAATGCTTTGGGCTTAGATGCCGTTGCAGTTGTTGACTTGTATAAAAGCGAAAATTCAGGTGATGTTGGAGTCCCTGAACTGGCATTTCCAGAACCTACCCCTGAAGGTAGAATGCCGGGCTCAAGTTTGCTTGTCGGCAGTTGCATGGTTGCCATTCTCGTCGTCGGGGGCTGGTATTTCTATTTAAACGAAAATACCGTTGATATGGAAATCGTACCGGAACTACCGTCTCGGCTATTGGATAAATTAGCAGAAACAAAAGAGGGCGTTATTGGTGACAGTGCGACTGTCATTACGAGCCCGTCAGTCGCTCAAACAGAAATTACGGAACTGCATAAACCCATACCTGTAACGACTGTCGTTGATGAACAAACGCAATCAGTAACAGAGCAAGTGGCTTCAGAAGACGTTATTTCTCAGCTTGATACTGAACCAAAAGTGGCTGGTTCTGCTTCGCTGGTCAGTGAAAATGAGCAGCCCCGTGAAGAGGCTGTTAGTCTTGTAGGTGCAGAGCCTACGGTGCCACAAAATCTAGATAACATTGAAGTGGCATCGAAGCCTGCAGCAGAAATTGTTGCCGCGGTTGCGGAAAAAACAATTGAAGTCAGCCCTGCAATTACGCCAGAAGCTGAACCTGCAAAAACTTTATATCCGCAACAAACATTAGGCAAAGTTCAATCGACCACAGACACAGAAGTGGAGCTCCCAGTTGCGACTTCAGCCATGGGAGTAGAAAATAAAGATGCACGGCTTGTTTTAGTCGCCCGTCAGGAAAGCTGGGTTCAGATTAAAGCTGCTGATGAAGAGTTGGTTTTGGACAGAATTTTGGGTGCTGGCGACACATTCATGTTGCCCTCCAAAGCAGGATTAATTTTAAGTACCGCAAATGCTGCCGGTTTGGAGCTGCGGCTGGATGGAACATCCCTTGGAATGCTTGGCAGGTACGGCGAGATTATACAGGAAATGGAACTTGATCCTCAGCATTTGAAAGAAAAGCTGCAGCCAACCAACTGACTTTAATTTTCTCATGTTGCGCCCTCTCGCAAAGAGAACTTGAAATTTTCGTCTGATAGCGTCATTTTATGCGAAATTACTGATCGCGGCCACGCCGTGCATTTTCATTGAAAAGCGCCAGTCCCATGAGTGTTAGACCTTATCGCGATATTATTCGTCGTAAATCACGTCAAGTAACAGTTGGCAATGTCCTTGTTGGCGGTGATGCACCTATTAGCATCCAGTCCATGACCAATACATTGACCACTGATGCCAAAGCAACCATTAACCAAATTCATGCCCTCGAAGAAGCGGGTGCGGATATGGTTCGGGTGTCATGCCCAGACGTGGAAAGCACGAGGGCCCTTAAGGAAATTGTGCGCGAGACGACTGTTCCCATTATTGCGGATATTCATTTTCATCATCAACGCGGTATTGAAGCTGCCGAAGCGGGCGCGGCGTGCCTCCGTATAAATCCTGGAAATATCGGATCTGCGGCGCGTGTTCGGGATGTAGTGAAAGCGGCGGTGGATAATAATTGCTCCATGCGGATTGGGGTGAATGCAGGGAGCTTAGAGCGCGAGCTGCTGGAAAAATACGGGGAACCTTGCCCAGAGGCCATGGTCGAATCTGCACTTAACCATGCACGAATTTTAGAAGACAATGATTTTACTAATTTCAAAATCAGCGTAAAAGCCTCAGACGTGTTTTTATCTGTGGCGGCCTATCAAGGCTTGGCTGAGGCTTGCGATTATCCCTTGCATCTTGGAATTACGGAAGCTGGTGGATTTACACCTGGAACTGTCAAGTCCTCAATTGGTCTTGGGATGCTGTTATGGTCAGGTATTGGCGATACACTTCGAGTATCGCTTTCAGCTGATCCCGTACAGGAAGTTAAAATTGGCTACGAGATCTTGAAAAGTCTCGGTCTTCGCCGCCGGGGTGTAACCATTATTTCTTGCCCGTCTTGTGCCCGGCAAGCATTTTCCGTTATTAAGACAGTCGAAAAACTCGAAGAGCGTCTGGAACACATAACAACGCCAATGTCGCTTTCCATTATTGGGTGCGTGGTAAACGGACCGGGCGAAGCGCGGGAGACCGACATCGGACTAACGGGCGGCGGTAAAGGTAATCACATGGTTTATTTGAACGGTGTCACCGATCACAAAATCGAAAGTGAAGCCATTGTTGAGCATATTGTCGAATTAGTAGAGGCCAAAGCAGCTGAACTTGAAGCTGAAGCGACTGCGGCAATTGCCCTTTAAAAAAAGATAAACCATAGCTGTAGCTATGTCAGATGAGCAAGACGGAGAATACCTAGTGTCATTACCTCAACCAGTTCGCGGTACCCATGATTTACTGCCCGAGGATTTTCGACGTCATGCCCATGTGCGCGATACAGCCCGTGATATTGCAGCACGTTTTGGATACGCAGAAATGGCGACGCCAATTTTCGAATTTACCGAAGTGTTTGCGCGCACAATGGGTGAGACATCTGATGTTGTCTCAAAGGAAATGTATTCGTTTGACAGTCGCGGCGGAGAAAGCATAACGCTACGCCCTGAATACACTGCCGGCATTTGCCGATCGTTTATTAGTAATGGTTTGCAGCAAAACGTTCCTTTTAAAGTTTTTGCAAATGGCCCCATGTTCAGATACGAGCGTCCCCAAAAAGGACGGCAACGTCAGTTTCATCAAATTGACCTTGAGTGCATCGGCTCGCCTGAGGCAAAGGCCGACGTAGAGGTCATCGCGGTTGCGGCAAGCATATTGAACAGCTTGGGTGTTATGGGCAGCTGTACACTGCAGATCAATACGTTGGGTGACGCAGAAAGCCGCCAAGCCTACCGGGCGGCGTTGGTTGAATATTTTGGCGCCCATGAAGAGCAATTATCAGAAGACAGCAAAAACCGCCTGACCCGTAATCCGCTGCGCATTCTGGACAGTAAGGATAAAGGAGATCAGGTGCTGGTGAAAGATGCGCCGGTCTTTACAGATTACCTAAACGACTTCTCAACTGAGTTCTTCGCTGAAGTTCTAGAAGGCCTGGACGCACTGGGCATTTCATATGAGTTGAACCGGCGCTTGGTTCGCGGATTAGATTATTACACGCACACGGCTTTTGAATTTGTGACCACCGCTTTGGGAGCACAAGGTGCTGTGATCGCAGGCGGACGGTACGATGGTTTGATTGAAACCCTTGGCGGCAAGCCGACACCGGGCATTGGTTGGGCCGGTGGTATTGAGCGTTTGGCGCTTCTAGCTGAGAATATCCCTGACGTCATCCGGCCAATTGCCATAATTCCCGTGGGAGATGCAGCCGTTCAGCCCGCTACTAAACTGGCATATGAGCTGAGAAACCAAAGGATTTCCATTGAGTTGGCCTTTAAAGGCAATGTTGGCAAGCGGATGAAGCGGGCGAATAAACTTAACGCCCGTGCTGCCATTCTCATTGGTGAAGATGAACTGGCAAAAAACGCGTGCATGTTGCGGGATCTGGATGCGGGTACGCAAGAAGAAATACAGATATCTGATTTGGGCAAAGCCCTTGAGCAATTGAAATAAGGAAGCCCAATGCTGCCAGAAGATAAACTAAATATGATCTTGGCGCGTTTTGACGAGCTGGAAGCCGCTATGGCGGGTGAAATGGGTGATGTTGCGGCTGAAGATTATGTGAGGATGAGCCGGGAATATGCTGAAATGAAGTCAGTTGTAACTTCAATTCAGAATTTTAAAAAATCCCGTGACGAAATGGCTGACTTGCTTCAGATGCTCGATAGCGATGAGCTTGATGATGAGATGAAAGAGCTTGCTGAATTGGAGGTGGAAGAACTTAAATCTTCCCTTCCGGAATTAGAGCAGGACATCAAAGTTCAGTTGTTGCCCAAAGATGAGGCTGACGAGAAAAACGCAATTTTGGAAGTCCGCGCTGGAACTGGTGGTGATGAGGCCGCACTTTTTGCCGGCGACTTGATGCGTATGTATCAACGTTATGCAGAGGCCATGGGTTGGAAATGTGAAACCATGTCCGCTTCTGAATCCGATGTTGGTGGCTACAAGGAAGTGATTGTAAAAGTCACCGGACGCAATGTGTTCTCGAAATTGAAGTTTGAATCCGGTGTTCACCGAGTTCAGCGGGTTCCGGAAACTGAAACTGGGGGACGTATCCATACATCTGCGGCCACTGTTGCCGTGCTTCCAGAAGCCGAAGAGATTGACGTCAAGATTGAAGATAAAGACATCCGAATTGATATTTTTAGAGCGTCAGGCCCAGGCGGTCAGTCGGTGAATACAACGGATTCTGCTGTGCGAATTACCCATTTAGCAACAGGGATTACAGTTCAGCAGCAAGATGAAAAATCTCAACATAAAAACAAAGCGAAAGCTATGTCGGTTTTGCGGTCTCGTATTTATGAAGCCGAGCGCGCTGCAGTTGACGCCGTGCGATCTGCAAACCGTAAAGGTCAAGTTGGATCAGGCGACAGATCAGAACGCATTCGGACTTATAACTTTCCACAAGGGCGGGTTACGGACCACCGGATCAATTTAACTTTGTATAAGTTGGATAAAGTGATCGCCGGTGAGGCGTTGGGCGAGGTAATTGACGTGCTAATTGCTGAAGATCAAGCAGAACGTCTGGCTGAGGTTGAAAACGATATTTAACGATCACACGAGAATTGATGAGGCTCTGATTGCGGCCACTAAGTTTCTGACTCGTTTTTCCATTGAGGGTGCGAGGCGGGATGCGTCGGTTTTACTCGTTTTTATTCTAGGGGGTGACCGAGAAATCCTATATCGCGCGCCGGAACAGATTCTGACAACAGCTGAGTCGGAGCTCTTTAAACAGTGTATTGAGCGAAGATCCAAAAGAGAACCCGTCTCCCATATCCTGGGTAAACGTGAATTTTGGAGCCGCGAATTTTTCGTAAGCTCTGATGTGTTAGATCCAAGACCCGACAGTGAAACTTTGATCGATGTTGTGTTGAAGCACGTAACAAAGACCAAAAAGCCAAACTCTATTTTGGATTTGGGGACGGGAAGCGGATGCCTTCTTTTGACACTTGTCGCTGAGCTTGACGGCGTTCAGGGAACTGGTGTTGATTTAAGCCCTAAGGCTCTGGAGATGGCGGCGAAAAATGCCAACGCTTTAAACCTGACTGATCGAGTTCAATTTATTCAGAGCCGTTGGTTTGAAAATGTTGAGGGCATTTTTGATATCATCATAAGTAATCCACCTTATATCGAAACGGCTGATATTGCTGATCTGCAAACTGAAGTGAGAGAGTTTGAGCCTCATTTGGCGCTGGATGGCGGCGCTGACGGTCTTGAGTGTTATCGTTTAATTGTAAGTCAGGCTAATGAATTTCTGAAAGCCGGTGGGTACCTCATATTTGAGGTTGGCATCGGGCAAGATGACGCTGTCACCGGAATGATGAAACAAGCTGGATTTGACGGAATTGAAGTGCATAACGATCTCGCGTCTGTGGGCCGTTGCGTCAGCGGATACTCTAAATTGTAACTTTTTAAAAAAAACAGTTGGAAAATTATGAAAGCGGCGTTAGATTTGTTTTAGATCAGGCGCACGCGCCACGGCCCAACGGGCCTGGGGTCAATATTTACATAAAATCAGACTGAATTCCGTATAGATGAACGCATCTATTTCCTATCTGCTTTTCGGGAACGGTTGCGAAGGATTCATGTTCAAAATAGCAATGTGTGCTTTTTAACTCAGATAAGATGGATTGAATTATATTATGCGAGTTAGCAGTAATCGACGTCCCAGAGGCGGTCGCCCGAATTCAGGAAATGGGCGCTCAGGCAACCCAACGGGTGGACGCGGTGGACAAAATAACAATAACAACAACCGTCGCTCCGGCAACGGAAACCGGAGTTACGACAGCAACGGACCCGATGGAAAAATCCGGGGTTCAGCAACGCAAGTGTATGATAAATACATTTCGTTAGGCCGTGATGCCCAGACTTCTGGGGATCATGTTGATGCGGAAAATTATTATCAGCACGCCGAACACTATTACCGGATTATGCTTGCGAATAATCTTGTGAAACCGGACCGCCCGGCAGATCAAGGCGTGCAGGAAGATGAAAACGCGGGTGCTGCTGACGGTGGAATTCCTCAATCAACTGCGTCAGAGAAAACACCTGATGTGAGCACCAATGAAGAGAAACCTGTTAAAGAGCCGATCATTATTGATTTGAGTAATCCTGAACCAGATGAGCCTGAAGTGTCGGTTTCTGTTGAAAAGGAAGTTTCTGTTCCTGAAGTTACACCTTCTGAAGTTTCAGTGGGTGACGAGGCAGTAGAATCTAAAGGCTCAGACAGTGACGACGAGAACGGTGAACCAAAGCCAAAATCGAAGCGCCGTGTAAGCCGTACAAGAGGTTTGCGCAGACGGACAAGCAGAAGAAATTCGGAAGACTCTGATAGTGATGAGCCTCAGTCCGCAGAATAGGGAGCCATTGGCTCCCTTTTTTCTTGTAATAATATCTAAACTTCCCAAGTATAGTAATGAAGAAACCGCTGGCGCGTTGCCATTGAGATTGCCTAGTTAGGGATCATAGCAGCGGCGCAAAATAACAGCGGTCTATGTGTCGAGGAAGAGCATGGATTTTGAAAAATATACCGACAGGTCACGCGGTTTTGTACAGGCGGCCCAGTCACTAGCTTTACGTGAAAATCATCAAAAACTAACGACAGAACATTTGCTAAAAGTGTTATTGGACGACAAAGAAGGCTTGGCCAGTGGTTTAATTGGTAAAGCCGGCGGTCAGGCACTCATTGCCCTCAGCGAAGTCGAAATCTCTCTTGGAAAATTACCGCAAGTCACCGGAAGTGGTTCTGGACAGCTAAGCCCTACGCCAGAGATAGCAAGACTGTTCGATAATGCGGAAAAGCTAGCCGAAAAAGCGGGCGACAGTTTCGTAACGGCAGAAAGGCTTCTGCTTGCCTTAACGCTGGCAGAGGGAACAGACGCCGCTAAAGCGTTGAAAAAGGCGAACCTAACAGCCAACAGTTTAAACGAAGCCATTAATGATTTGCGCAAAGGGCGGACTGCAGACAGTTCTGGCGCCGAAGGCTCATATGACGCGCTTAAGAAATATGCCCGTGATTTAACGGAAGCTGCCCAAAACGGTAAACTTGATCCAGTCATTGGGCGTGATGAAGAAATCAGGCGAACCATTCAAGTCCTGTCCCGGCGGACAAAAAACAATCCAGTTCTCATTGGCGAGCCGGGTGTCGGGAAGACGGCTATTGTTGAAGGTTTGGCGCTACGGATTATAAACGGTGATGTCCCTGAAAGCTTGAAAGACAAGCGTCTTATGTCGCTGGATTTGGGACAGCTAATTGCGGGCGCGAAATTTAGGGGTGAATTTGAAGAACGGCTGAAATCTGTTCTCTCAGAAGTCTCGGCACTGGAGGGTGAGGTTGTTTTATTCATTGACGAACTTCACACATTGGTCGGTGCTGGTGCCGCCGAAGGATCTATGGACGCATCGAATTTGCTGAAACCCGCTCTTGCGAGAGGTGAACTTCATTGCGTCGGCGCGACCACTCTTGATGAATACCGGAAATATATTGAAAAAGACGCGGCCCTTGCTCGCCGTTTCCAATCGGTCCTTGTGTCTGAGCCCACGGTTGAGGATAGCATATCGATTTTGCGCGGCCTGAAAGAGAAATACGAGCTTCACCATGGTGTTCAGATCTCTGACGGGGCACTTGTCGCCGCAGCAACTTTATCTAATCGCTATATAACAGACCGCTTTTTACCTGATAAGGCTATTGATTTGATGGATGAAGCCGCCAGTCGGCGGCGGATGGAGGTTGATAGTAAGCCAGAAGAAATAGACGAGTTAGATCGGAAAATTCTGCAGTTGAAAATCGAATGTTCTGCGCTTGAACGGGAGAATGATAAGGCCTCCCAAGATCGCCTGGAGAAGATCAAAAGTGAGTTGATCAATCTTGAAGACAAATCCGATAAGCTAACAACAATTTGGAAGTCAGAGAAAGCCAAACTCAATTCCGCTCAAAACTTGAAAGAGAGGTTGGAGCAGGCTCGAAATGAATTGACGACTTCGCAGCGCCAAGGTGACCTTCAACGGGCTGGAGAGCTTTCTTATGGTTTGATTCCATCTCTTGAGAAAGAGTTAGCGGAAGCGGCAGACTCTGAAAACTCCTCGCTCGTTAAAGACGGTGTAAAAGAAGATGATATCGCGGGCGTTGTTTCGCGTTGGACAGGAATCCCGGTTGACAAAATGTTGTCGGGCGAGCGCGAAAAATTGCTAGCCATGGAATCTCGGCTTCGCAAGCGTGTCATTGGGCAGGAAGAAGCTCTAACTGCAGTATCAAATGCAGTCCGCCGCGCTCGTGCCGGATTGCAAGATCCAAACCGGCCAATTGGCTCGTTCCTATTTTTAGGTCCAACCGGCGTCGGTAAAACCGAATTGACCAAGTCTCTTGCTGAATTCCTATTCGATGACGATCACGCATTGTTGCGCGTTGATATGTCTGAATATATGGAAAAGCACAGTGTCGCACGACTGATAGGCGCGCCTCCAGGATATGTGGGTTATGATCAAGGTGGTATCATAACTGAAGCTGTCCGTCGTAGGCCTTTTCAAATTATCTTGTTTGATGAAGTTGAAAAAGCCCATCCAGATGTCTTTAACATCCTGTTGCAAGTGCTGGATGATGGTCGACTAACAGACGGTCAGGGGCGCACGGTAGATTTCAAAAATACTGTGATTATTCTGACATCAAATCTCGGAAGTGAACATTTGGTGGAAGGGGATGCGGATGACCCGCTGGTTCAAGCCAAAGTTTTAGAGGTTGTTCGAGGGGCGTTTAGGCCAGAATTTTTGAACCGTTTGGATGAGCAAATCGTTTTTCATCGCCTCAAACGTGAAGATATGGGGTCCATCGTGGATATCCAACTTAGCCAATTGCGAGGTCTCTTACTTGACCGGCAAATCGAGATTGAATTGGATGCAGCTGCGAGCAATTGGATTGCAGAGCGGGGGTATGATCCCATTTACGGAGCCCGCCCTCTTAAACGTATTATTCAACGTTACTTGCAAAACCCCATGGCTAATATGTTACTTCAGGGAGCAATAAATGATGGGGATACGGTTCATGTAAGTGCAGATGACGGCGGTCTTCTTATCAACGGGTCTCTGACTGTCGCGGCATAAGAAGAACTAACGATCAATAAAAAGGGCGACTATAAAGCCGCCCTTTTTATTTTTGAGAAAACGTGACTGACAATTAATCAGCCAGTTTTGCGACCTTAGTGTTTGCCGGAAGAGCCGCTACTGCTTTATCCATTTGTCCTGCGAATGACTTGAAAGTTGTTAGCATCTTGCCTTTAAGTTTTCTACCGGCAGGTAATTTCACCGACAAGGGGTTGATGAGGCGGCCATTTTTGTGCACTTCATAATGTAAATGTGGTCCTGTTGATCGACCGGTTGTACCAACATATCCAATAATTTGACCTTGTTTAACTCGGCTGCCTTTGCGAACCTTTTTAGCAAACCCCTTCATATGGGCATATGCAGTCTTGTATTCACTTGTATGGCGGATACGAATGTAATTTCCGTAAGCGCCATTTCGGCCAGCCATTTCAACCGTGCCGTTACCGGCGGCCATAATGGGTGTTCCGCGGGGTGCGCCAAAGTCGGCCCCCTTATGCATTTTGGTATACCCAAGGATTGGATGCTTTCGTTTGCCAAAGCGCGACGTAAGACGGGCTCCATCGATAGGTGTTCGCATCAGGGTCTTTCGGACGCTTCTGCCCTTTTGGTCGTAATAGTCAGTGAAACCGTCGTCTTTGGTCTTGAAGCGGTATAAGGATATTTTTTGCCCGCTGAGTGTCATTGAGGCCCACTGGATACGGCCTTCCTTTAAGGCACGTCCATTCTCATCGACAAAGCGCTCAAAATAGACCTCAAACTGATCGCCTGCCTGTATTTCGCGTTGAAAGTCTACATCGTAACTAAAGATACGGATCAATTGTAAGGTGACTTGGTTGGGCAAACCTGACTGCGCGGCTGACAAGAAGAGTGAGTTTTCGATAGTTCCGCCAACGCGGGCCATCTTCTTCTCTAACTCAATTATTGTCTCCTTCGCTTTAAATCCCCGATCAGGGGATCTAATAGCCGCGACTTGCTTATCAACGTCCTGATTAAGGGAAACACTGACCAATTGCAGAATATCATTTGTTTTAGTTTTTTCTGCAAGATCGGTCTTTGAAAAATTGAGGGTTATGTCTTGGCCAATTTTTAAACGGCGAGGATCGAAAACTGATGACAATGCCGTAATGGCGGCATGACTTTCCTGAGGGTCGGCGCCGGCCCGAACCAACACCTTCATAAGGGTATCCCCTTTTCCGACGGAAACCGTTTTAGAGTTTGGTTGGGTGGAAACCTGTTCAGTTGTTTGTGTGGAAGGCGCTGTGTCACCGTCTGTTACCTGATCGGTTTTAGCGTGTTGCTCTTCGGCTGTGGTTTGCTGGTTGGCCTCCAAGGCTATAGAAGGAGCTATGGTCCCGTCTATGGGGACCAATGTATAGGCCAATACACCGCCCAACATACCGCCGCCTATAACAGTAAGCAGAGGAAGGTAGCTATTCTTCTTTTTTGGTTTCCCCGGCGATCTTGAAAAAATCTTCCGCACTTAATACACCCGCACTCTAAACTTGTATAATTTCGATTAACCTTAATAACGCGCCAAACAATGCTTTTAACGAGGGTTTTTGTCAAGTTTTCCCAATAAGAAACCCTTGAATGGCTCAGTGCATATGATTTCAAATTCATTTGATTCAAGGGTTTTGGTAACACCTTGTATAAGATGCCTCGTTCTAGGCACATTAAATGTCGGCAAAACCGATGTATGGGCCGTATTACAATCTGCCTCAAGCGGCGGAAAAGTGGCATTGTTAAACTTTTATTGAAAAAGATGTAGAAAGGGTTTGACGGTTTAGTGAGTTGGGCCTATAAACCGCTCCACGCCAACGAGACAACGGACTGGCCGGGCCGGAGACGGACTAGCTAAGCGGTTGAAATTGAAGGCAAAAAGATTACGAAGTTTGGAAGAGCTTTGGTTGCTATATTTACATTGTTGATATGATAGAAGAGATGCGCGGGCGGCGGTTGATCTGGAAGATTTTCAGATTTGTTGTTGTAACGTGCATCTAAGAAATAAGTTACTATGTAATTTAAGTTCAGCGTTTTCTGACAATTTATTGTTAGAGAATTGATAAAACGTTGTGACAGGAAATTCGTCAATTTTAAATCAAACTTGAGAGTTTGATCCTGGCTCAGAACGAACGCTGGCGGCAGGCCTAACACATGCAAGTC
>CAJXWA010000089.1 GCA_913062525.1 uncultured Alphaproteobacteria bacterium
GGTTAAAATTGGAACACCTCGGCGTGGTATTGGCCCGGCTTACGAAGATAAAATTGCCCGCCGTGCCATCCGTGTTAGCGATTTAACCGATGCCGATTTGCTTGAGAAAAAAATCGAAACGTTATTAATGCATCACAATGCCCTTCGCAGAGGTCTTGACGCCGAGCCTGTGGATGGAGCTGTATTACTTGCAAAATTGTTAGAAGTTGCCCCAAAAATTCTTGAATTCTCAGACATCGTCTGGCGCCGTCTTGATGAAGCGCGCCGCGATCGCAAACTCATATTGTTCGAGGGTGCGCAAGGTGCCATGCTTGATAATGACCACGGAACATATCCATTTGTTACGTCATCTAACACGTTGGCAGGCCAAGCTGCCGTTGGTAGTGGTGTTGGTCCAAGTGCCGTCAGTTATGTGCTTGGTATTACCAAAGCCTATACAACACGCGTGGGCGAGGGACCGTTCCCAACAGAATTGTTCGATGAAGTTGGCCAAGGGCTCGGTGAACGTGGACATGAATTCGGCACTGTCACTGGACGGGAGCGTCGGTGTGGCTGGTTTGATGCTGTTATGGTTCGCCAAGCTGTGAAAACTGGCGGTATTACAGGTATCGCCTTAACTAAACTTGATGTCCTGGATGGTATGGACGAACTTAAGGTTTGTGTTGGTTATCGCCTTGGGGATGAAGTGTTGGATTACTTCCCATCTAACATGGCACAGCAAGCTGCTGTTGTTCCTGTGTATGAGACCCTAGAAGGATGGAGCGAAAGCACATTTGGCGCGCGGAGCTGGGATGATCTTCCGGCAAGCGCGGTGAAATATATCCGCCGAGTTGAAGAGCTTATAGAAGCTCCTATTGCTTTGGTTTCAACAAGCCCGGAACGTGAAGATACAATTTTGGTAAGAGACCCATTCCTAGACTGATGTTTCTTAGAGCGAAATTAAAGAAGGGCGGTACTTATAAGTGCCGCCTTTTTTGTTGCCCGATAATATCTCAGTGAGAAATATTAATGACTTCACATATCGTATTACTTAACCCCATTTTAACTGTAAGCCGCCATTTTGAGATCTAGTATTTTTTAAAATGTATTTTTGAGTATGGCGACCGATCTATAACGGTTGAATAAGCGACATGGACAATAGGCAAAATTTAGGTGTTTTGCGAACCCGATACAAGGTGCTTTTAGAGCAACCGATTTCCCATATGGATAGTGGTGAAAACCGGGCTTACAAGGTTGAAGATCAACGTGATTCCAGCAATGTTTTATATGCGCTGGTCATTACGCCGGGCATGCCATTTCGAGATAAAATTATTGAAACATTGACCGCGAAAAACACTCCGGGGATGCTTGATTTGCATTCACACGGGGTTGTTCAATTCGATGCCATCGACTTTCGGTATGTTTTTGTATTTGACCTGCCGTCTGGCGGACGGGCATTTACAGAAGGCGCGGCTGGGTTATCTGAACAAATCGTGCTTGGTACTATCGTCCCCAAGCTCGTTGATGTCATTATCGATTTGTCTTCGCGGAATATTACACACAGAAATATTCGGGCTGAGAATGTCTTCTATATGGAGGCTGGAAATACGGGCGTTGGGTTAGGGGAGTGTGTCTCTACTCCGGCAGGCTCATTGCAGTCGGCTGTCTATGAACCGTTGGAAAGCGCAAACGCGCTTGCCGATGGCCGCGGTGAAGGTACCGTAATGACTGATATTTATGCCCTTGGCATTATGATTGTTCATATGCTTGGGGGCGTTTCACCTGGAGAGGGGCGAACGCCAGCGGAACTTTATGCCGCTAAATTAATACATGGAACATATGCCGTTCTTGTTCCCAAAATTCCGGCCTCTTCCAGGGTTGGTTTTTTATTGGCGGGCCTTTTGAATGATGACCCCAGTCGTCGCTGGAACGTAGATGTGTTGATCCGTTGGCGGGATGGGGTTTATGAGCGACCACGTCCAGGATTTGGTGATAGGCAGGCGCCGGGCCCTCTTGTCTTCGATGACAATGAATATTTATCGCCGCGACTGTTGTCTCTGGCGATGACCCGTCGGCCCGCACAAGCATACACACTACTAGAAAACGGGAAAGTTGAAAGCTGGGTTCGTAACTCTCTAAATGACAAGGATTCTGGAGCTCGCTTGGCGGATAGTATTTCCGTGGGCCGCTCTGGTTCTGGAGGAGCCCGCCGACGAGAGCTTCAGTCTGTGGCAAAAGCATGTTCCATATTGGATCATCAAGGAGCGCTATGGTATCGCGAACTGACGTTTTCACGAGGTGGTCTAGGGGGAATGGTAGCGGCTTCTTTTAGAAAAGACGGCCCTGTAAAAACAGCCATTGCTGAGTTATTAGAAGGCGGCATCCTTCTTGATATTATTTATAGTGACCTTCAAAAATCTGAAGGCGGCCGGCGAAAAGACGATAGTTGGGTTGGTATTGGTAAGGCGACCGACTGTTTCGAAGTAATGGAAAAGCGAGAAGCCCTTGGATTTGGATTGGAGAGATGTCTGTATGAACTAAATGCGGGTCTATCGTGCGTAAGTCCCGTGTTAAAGGGAAGTTATGTTCGTAATTCTGAGGCACTTCTGGATCTACTCGAGGCGTTATCTCTCAAAGAAAACGGAAAAATTAATCCGTTTGATCGTCATATTTCCGCGTTTATTGTTGCGCGAACCAATGGCATGCAAAAACATTTTCAAAAGCTAGCGACCATCCCAACAAGTGATGTGGATTATACTCTAAATCTGATTATTATACTGGGACGCCTCCAACATCTTTTGAGTCCTTCAGCAAAACCCGGGTTATGTCTCTGGGTGAAATCGGTTATGACACCGCTCATTAATAAAATCCACTCAGATATTCGACGCGAATTTTTGAAGAAAAAACTGGATAAAGTTATTGAAAGCGGCAACATCGATTTGATTTTAAAAGAAATCGATCTCAAAAATAGTTTAAGCCGAGATGAAAAAGAGTATGATCAGGCTATCAAAGCGTTTCAAGCCATTACCCATAATATCAGCTCTCTAGAGAACGGCGGAGAAGCTCGCTTATATGCAGCGCGAAAGTATGGGCATTGGATAGCGTCCATCATGTCTATTGCAGCCCTTCTTTCTAGTTTGGGTTTATCTTACATGTATTTTACGGGGTGACCGCATAATGCCAGCAGATGCACAAAATGGGAATGCCTCCAAAGGATATGCCCCTCTTCTTATATTCATAGGACTTGGGTCGGTTTTCGTTCCCCCTTTTATCATTATTCTTTCTGTTGGAATGATACCCAGCATAATAGCAAAATTTGCTAACCCTACGAGGGTCCGAGGCACAATTGCGTCCATGGTGGCCCTTAATTTAGCAGGTGTTATCCCCGTTATGGGGTTCTTGTGGCAGCGGGGAGCAAGCATTGATAATGCACTAATGTTGCTGTCTGATGTTTATATGTGGTTGATGATGTATGGCGGCGCAGGAATAGCGGGTTTTCTTCTTTGGGGAGTTCCAGCTGTTGTGCAGTCTTTCTATGACGTACAAGCCCGTCAATACATAAAACGTCTGGAAAAACGGCGCTCAAAAATGATTGAAGAATGGGGCGGACAGATCATTGAAGATGCAAAAGTCCAACCAGTCGTAGCGAAAAATAAAACCCCTAAAAATAAATAATGAATACGACCCTTTTGTTGGGTTTTGCTGATATGGTGGATGCAAATAACAGTAAAACAAAGGGAGAGGAACATTATGTCTAATCATGTTTATTGGATCATCGAAGCTAATGTCGCTGAAGGCAAACTTGCGGAACTTAAAGAGCTGATGGCTGTGATGAGTGCTGCAACAGAAGCGGATGAGCCGGGCGCGCTTAATTATGAATGGTCGCTTAGCGCTGACGAGACAGTTTGTCATATTTTTGAACGCTATGTAGATTCAGATGCAACAATGATCCACATGGGGAATTTTGGCAGCAAGTTTGCGAAAAGCTTTATGGGTGTTTTGAAACCCACAAGTTGCATTCTTTACGGAAACCCGGACGAGCGTGTGCAAAAAGCGATGGCGCCAATGGGAGCCGTTGTTATGACGGCAGCAGCCGGTTTTTCAAAATAGGCGGATAAATAAGGGCGGCCATTGTCGCCCTTATTCTTTTTGATTTATACGATAGCGAGGCTAACACCCGCTACTGCGACTGCGGCACCTGCATAACGGACTAGCTGAGGCGCAAAACGGCCAGCAGCCATACCGAGAAAATGAAGCGCGCCAGTCGCTGCAATCATGCCCATTCCATAGGCCGCAGCAGATGTGTCAACTGGCATTTCCATCCCGTGTGCGGCCCCATGAAAGAGCGCGAAAACCGCAATAAACGGAGCGCTGAAAGTCAAAGGCATCTGTTTGCCGAACGCAACAATAGCACCCAGTAAAATGACAGAAGCGATAATGCCTTGTTCAATAAAGGGCGCGCCAATTGCAGATAGCCCTACATAACCACCTACGATCATCACACCCACAAACAAAGCCGGTAAGGCAATCTTGGATTTTCCGCCAGATTGAACTGCGAGTAAGCCAACCGCTACCATAGCCAAAATGTGATCAAGGCCCATGAAGGGATGCAATAGACCCGTAACAAGGTCGCCTGCCATTGTATGGCCAGGGTGAGCAAGTGCAGGTGTTGCGAAAAGGCCAGCGAAAGCGGCGGCAAGAATTAAAGTACGTCTCATTGGAAGCTCCCAGTAGGAAAAGTAATTTTTTACGAGTATGATTAATTTTGTAATTATCATACTCAAGTTTTACGCAAGTGCAACATCGGAGGGCCCTGTGGAGAGAATAACCATAACAATTGAAGATGATCTTTTAGGGGAGTTCGATGAATATATGGAAAGAAAAGGCTACTCCAATCGATCTGAAGGTATTCGGGATGCCTTGCGGCATATGTTGTCGCATGAAAGCGAAGCGGATGATGATCTAGAAAAATGCGTTGGATGCGTGTCCTACGTCTATAACCACAAAGAACGACTTCTATCGTCTAAGTTGGTGGAAACACAACATCACCATCACGAGATTCCGGCGGCAACGCTTCATCTTCATGTGGATGCAGATAATTGTATGGAAGCAACTATTCTCTCTGGAACCGCAAAGCAGGTTAAAGAGATGGCTAATGATATCATTACCGAAACCGGTGTCCGATATGGGAAGCTGCACCTAATCCCTATCAAATAATAATAAGGGCCCCAAAAATAAAGGCCGCTCAATATAAGCGGCCTTTATTCTGATTTTTAGTTGATGCGATCTTCGAAGGCTTTTGCCCGAACCGCTTTTTGAAGCTTTTCAAACGCTCGGACTTCGATTTGCCGGACGCGTTCGCGGCTAATGTTATATTCTTGGCTGAGATCTTCCAGCGTCAGAGGGTCTTCACGCAAGCGGCGTTGCGTGATGATGTTTTGCTCTCTCTCATTTAAGCAATCCATGGCACCTGTAAGCATTTCTTTTCGGCGCGTTAATTCTTCGCTTTCAGCGTAAACAGTTTCTTGGCTTGGGCTCTCATCGACTAGCCAATCCATCCACTCACCTTCAGTATCCGCTCTCATAGGAGCGTTGAGGCTATGATCAGGGGCTGTTAGACGGCGGTTCATATTAATAACCTCCGTCTCGGATACGCCAAGTTTAGTCGAAATCGTTTCCACGTGATCAGGCGTCAAATCGCCTTCTTCAATGGCTTCGATTTGGCCCTTAATTTTCCGTAGGTTAAAGAATAATTTTTTCTGTGCTGCGGTTGTTCCCATTTTAACAAGAGACCATGTGCGCAAGATATATTCCTGAATGGCGGCGCGAATCCACCACATTGCGTATGTGGACAGGCGGAACCCTTTTTCAGGCTCAAAACGCTTAACCGCTTGCATCATGCCAACGTTACCTTCGGAAATTAGCTCACCTACTGGCAATCCATATCCGCGGTAGCCCATGGCAATCTTGGCAACAAGGCGTAAATGGCTCGTTACCATCTTGTGTGCAGCTTCAGAATCTTCACGATCCTTCCACGCCTTGGCCAGCATATACTCTTCGTTTGGCTCCAACATTGGGAACTTACGAATTTCTTGAAGATATCGTGTCAATCCGCCTTCTGGCGAGATAACCGGTACAGATGTCTGGCTCATATTGTTTACCCTCTCCATTGATATCAGCAAATCTCGAAAACCCGCTAACATTAGCCGAGTTATATTGAGATCCCTGTCTGACGAATTGAGGGCTAGAATTAGGCCATTTGATGGCTCCGCCCTTTACCCCCGAAATGCTGTCAGCAATTTCATTATGTCACGTGGGAATTCTACTTCAAATTTCAAGGGTTTGTTAGTGACGGGGTGCACAAAACCGAGGGTTTGAGCGTGAAGAGCTTGGCGTGAGAACTTGCGGATTATGGTTTGACGGGACTCTGGCAGTGATTTAGTTCGATTGAGCTTCGGGCGGGAATAAACAGGATCACCGACGAGCGAATGGCCAATATGCCCCATGTGAACTCTGATTTGATGGGTGCGCCCGGTCTCCAAATTACACTGAACAAGGCAGGCAACGTCTGAGAAATTCTCTTCAAGTTTGTAATGAGTTACGGCTGTTTTTCCGCCGGTGACAACACTCATCCGTTTTCGATTGTGAGGATCGCGGCCGAGGTTTGCTTCAATTCGTCCAGATGTTGGGTAGACGCGGCCCCAAACCACAGCCTTATAGGTTCTCTCAATATCGTGTTTTTCGAAAAGAGCAGCAAGTCCTTGGTGAGCCTGATCGGTTTTAGCGACAACCATCAAGCCACTTGTTTCTTTATCAATGCGGTGAACAATGCCCGGACGTTTTACGCCACCGATCCCTGATAGACTATCGCCGCAATGATACAGAAGTGCGTTTACAAGTGTCCCACTCCAATTTCCAGCAGCAGGATGGACGACGAGCGGGGCTGGTTTATTCACGACGATCAGATATTCATCTTCAAAAACAATGTCTAACGGAATATCTTCCGGCTTTGGGTCGGGATCAATCGCTGGTGGTACTGTGATTTGGTAGACTTCGCCAAGGCGCACTTTTTTTGACGGATCTGTGAAAACCGCGCCGTCCCTTAAGGTGTGACCCTCTTGTACAAGCGGCTTGATCCTGTTGCGTGAAAACCCGTCCAGATGCTCTGCAAGGAAGCGATCAAGGCGCTCTCCTACGTCACTTTCTGAAACTTCAACTTGATGTGTACCTTCAGGTGATGGCATATGATTCAAACCGAACAAATAAATGGATAATTGCTCTTATGACAGAAGAAGACGTTCCAAACACCACTTTTTTGAAATGGGTGGTTTCAGTTTTAGGAATTTTGATCGTCGGCGTCGCCGTAGTTCTCATTGTGACAGTATACAAGAGAATGGAAAACACAGCGGAGAATGTGACGGAAAATACTGCAGAACCCACTCCCGCCATGGCGAGTGAAGTTTCTGCAACCGGCAATTTTGGAACTCTGGAAATTCCCATGCAAAAAGACCTGCAGGTTCAAGACATCAAGCAAAGCAACGACAATGTCTTGGTGATCTACGGCGATGCGGACCGAACACCTCGCAAAATTATTGTGCTTAACCCGACCACGGGCAAAATAGTTGGACAAGTGATCCTAAAATAGATGTCCAAATTCCAGATGTCATCCGCCCAGCTTAAGGAATTACGAACGCATACTCTAACTTGTATGCCGCAAGAGGCTTGCGCATTGCTGATCGGACAGAGAGAAAAACCTGGAAGTTGGCAAGTTAGCCGAGTAGCTGTCGCCAAAAATATAGCAGAGCACAAAGAGAAGTTCTTTGAAGTTGACCCTGCATTACGAATTGGTTTGGAACGCGATCTTCGAGATCAGGACGATGAAATAATTGGTGTTTTTCATTCGCATCCTAATGGGCATGCAGAGCCGTCAAAATCTGACGAGAGTATGATTATTGAGCGGCACTTGATTTGGCTTGTGGCTTCCATAGATGGTGCATTATCATTTGAAATTGGGGCCTATCAAGCAGGGCCGAATAAAGGGTTTAAGTCGATCCCACTTGTTATCACTTCAGAAAAATAGGACCGAGAATGTCAAAAAAACAGAAGATAAATTTTGCGAGTGATAACGCGGCGCCTGTGTGCCCTGAATTGATGGCCGCCATGCTTTCTGAAAATGAAAATCTAGCGTTTGGTTACGGAAATGATGACACAACGGCTCAGATGGAACGTCAGTTGCAGGAAGTCTTCGGATGCGATTTAAGAGCTTTCCCAGTGGCCACAGGGACAGCTGCAAATGTTTTGGGGTTGAGTGTTATGACGCCGCCCTACGGCGCCATTTATTGCCACAAACTGGCACATATTGAATCTGATGAGTGCGGATCCCCAGAATTTTATACTCATGGGGCCAAACTTGTTTTGCTCGACGGTGAAAATGGTAAAATACAGCCAGATCTGCTTGAGGATGCTCTTGTCCGGGCCAGCGTTGGTGTGGTTCATCACGTTCAGCCCGCAGTTGTTAGCCTGATACAAGCGACCGAATGCGGAACCATTTATACTCAGGATGAAGTGGCCGCCATCAGCGTCGTTGCCAAAAAATATAATTTGGGTGTGCATATGGACGGAGCGAGATTTGCAAACGCCATTGCAGAGCTCGGATGTAACCCAGCCGATGTGACCTGTAACGCTGGCGTTGATGTCCTGTCGTTTGGGGTAACAAAAAATGGTGGTATGTCTGTTGAAGCGGTCGTTATTTTTGATGCTGAAAAAGCAAAAGAATTTGAGTTCCGGCGGAAACGGGGCGCTCATCTGTTCTCAAAAATGAAGTTTTTATCTGCTCAGATTAGCCGATATGTTGAGGATGATTTGTGGTTGGATATGGCAAAAAATGCCAATGAGATGGCTCAACGTATGAAACTGGGTCTGGAAAACGTAGAAGGGTGTGCACCTCTACACCCTGTTCAAGCTAATATTTTATTCTTTCACTTGCACGAGGCCAAAATCAAAGAATTGGAAGACGCTGGATTTCTTTTCTATGTTGAAGGTTTAAGATCTGAAGGACGGGTTCGGCTGGTAACATCTTGGAATACCACTGAAGAAGACGTTGACCAATTCTTACAGGTTCTTGCAAAATAACTTGAGAGTCCATAAATTCGCAAATCATATCGGCTTATATTTGCATTATCTAACATTATGAGAAAATCCATTGGAAAATAGCATCATAAAATTCTGGACACTTGTGCAAGATGTTTGGGCACAGGGAATTTGGGGAATTGATCTGAGCGCCATAATTCCGGCGATTGGGATCTTATTTTTCTCGTTATTACTTCGGGGGATCTTTACGCGATTTGTTGTCAAACGTCTGGTTCGTTTTGCGCAAAAAACCAAAAATGTTTTAGATGATCAAGTGATTGCAGCGCTTGAAGGGCCTATCAGATTTATCCCGGTTGTTATTGGGGTCTATGCTGCGTTGGAAATGAGTGGCCTTTCAAGTGACACCGGGTTTACTGGATTTGGCGAAAATATTGTCCGCACTCTCGTGGTTTATAATATTTTCTGGGGACTGTTCTGTCTTATAAGTCCGTTAAAATTCCTTTTGAGCCGTTTGGAAGAAATTTTTTCGCCAGAAATGGTGTCATTCATCGTCAAAGTCCTTAAAGGAATTATTGTTGGGCTTGGTTTAGCGACGATATTGGACCTGTGGGGCATTCAAGTTGGACCCATTATTGCGGGCTTTGGATTGGTTGGTGTCGCCGTTGCCCTTGGTGCTCAGGATTTGTTTAAAAACCTCATAAGCGGGTTTCTAATTTTGGCGGAAAAACGCTTTCGTGTGGGCGACTGGGTATTGGTTTCGGGCATTGTTGAAGGGACAGTCGAGAAAATCGGATTTCGCTCGACCATGATCCGGCGGTTTGATAAAGCACCGACAATTGTGCCAAACGCGGTTTTTGCTGATAAGGCGGTAACCAACTTCTCTGAAATGACGTATCGCCGGATTTACTGGAAAATTGGTGTTGAATATTCAACATCGGTTAGCCAGCTTCAAGAAATCACAACTAGAATTCGCGACTATTTGATTGATAACGAAGATTTCGTGCAGCCCAAAGACGCCACAATGTTTGTGGTTACCGATAGTTTCAACGATAGCAGCATTGATATAATGATCTATTGTTTTACAAAAACGACAAACTGGGGCGAATGGTTGAGTATTAAGCAAGATTTTGCGTTTGCCATCAAGCATATCGTTGAAAGCGCGGGCAGTGGTTTTGCCTTCCCATCTATATCAATTTATCAGGGGACAGGGGCCGATCAACCAGAACCCTATATGCCGCCTGAAGGGGCTCGTAGGGCCGACTCTGAAACAATCCTTAGCAGTGCAGGAAACGAAGGCGAATAGCCTGCTTAAGGCTGCACAGTGATCACGTAGGTAAAGACGCCGTCTTTTTCAGTGTTGGCAGATAGCGTGTTTCCTGAGACATGGCAAAAATGATTGAAATCGATACTAGATGCGGGATCCGTTGCGATAACAATAAGTGTATCTCCCGCTTGTAATTCCTTAATTGCCTTCTTGGCTTTAAGAACAGGAAGCGGGCAGTTCAGGCCTGATGTATCAAGGGTCATTGTATTCATGAGTTTGCCACTATTTAGGTTACAAGCGCGTACTATAGCTTGGAACTCATCACTGGCAAGGCTCTGATTTTAATGTTGGAGAGTTTGGTGAAAACGTTCCAGAAGTGTGTCTAAATGATCCTCCATGAGGATCGTGTGACCTTGCATATTTATCAGTCGAAAATTCTGTTGAAGATCTCGAAAAACAAAATGCGTTTGCTCTGGCAAATTACAGAATAGGATCGCGCCCAGTTTTTGCTCCCCGTGGGATGCCACAATATTCCGTTTAAGCGGTTCTGGAATTAGATCCAAGATCGAATATCCACCCCAAATACCAAGGTTGTGGTATTTCTCAAAAGCTTGGGCGAGCAGGGCAATATGGAAATCATCCATTGGGCGGGTCAAAACAATATTGGTAGCACTGGAAACGACGCCGCTAAATTCATGAGCGTTTAAATTAACAACTGATGCCATCCTGTCCTCCCATCTATTCGTTTTTGCCTGTTTTAATACCCAATACAATCGAAATGGTGTCTCTAGAAGAGGAGTATCTCACGAGGCTATTAACAGGATCTTTAAAAATGGGTCAAATTTTCTGAATTGCGACACAATTGATGCTTAAGGTTGCTTTCAAATCTAATAAATTAACGGTTTTTACACGGGATGATGTCATTTTAAAAACCGTTAGCCTATGATTACATTAGGTTTAAATGGTTTAGTGTTGAGTTTGTAAAGATAGTTTGATCTATGGCTGAGATGACGAAAAATAAAAGTGAAAAAATAAAAACCGCTCCTGGTGTTGTCCAACATCATGAAATAGGTGAGCTTGCGCATTTTTTGTCTGTTTTCGGAAAAAATAAAGATCAGGCTGTAAAGTCATTGTTGGCGAGCAGTCTTCAGATTGTTGGCTTTGACGAACTGAAAGAAAAATACCACACCCGTTGGGATGCCGTAAAAAAACGGGTGGATGTTTCAATTGAGGCCTTTTTCACCAAAAAACTATCCAAACACGACCTTTTTCTTCGCTTGAGCGAATCCAGCTTTGCATTGGTATTTGCTAATACAACAGCAGAAGAGGGACTTGCTAGGGCAAACAAACTAGGACAAGAGTTGTTGCAGCTCTTGTTTGGTGAAATGCCAGAAGCCAGTATGATCAGCGTAAAGGCAATGATCATCGACGATGAATTAGTCGATTTTATTGATGACTTTCAAAACCTTGATGAGTTGGTGGAGTATTTACAGGGCGCGAGTGATCCGGTAATTCCAGAGACCGTTCAATTGTTTAAGGAAGAAGAACCCTCTCTGTCTGTCAGTTACCGTCCGATGATCAATCACGCCAAAAAAATTATGTCAGTGATGGAGGCAATCCCCTGCCGATCTGATAACGGGAAATGGAAAACGCTCGAACCATCAGATGCTGTTCTGACCGGAACCGCATTTTTGCGTGCAGAGTTGGACTTCAAAGTCCTAAAAGATACGGAATTTGCCCTAAAACAACTGGGAACCACGGGTAAAAAACCCATTGTGATGGTTCCCGTGGATTTTGAAACCGTTGCTCATGCTTACCGCAGATTAAATTATGCGAGTATTCTGAAAACGCTTCCCGAATTTTCGCAGCGCCATTTAGTCATCTCCATTGGCAGTATCAAGGCCGGATTGCTGAATAGCAGGTTGCGCCAAATATTGACGACCCTTAATCCGCTGGTACTGGGATTCATATTTGAAATCGAAGAGGGTTGGGATGATTTTCATATCATCTCTGATTTACCTGTGTACGGGGTTCGGTTTAAAGCCACAACAGAGCAGGATCTTTTGTGGGTTGAAAAGCTCGTTCAGAAAGCCAGGGCAGCAAAAGTCCGCACATGTTGGCGAGACTTGGATAATGATTTCCTAGCCCGCCGCGCCTTTGAAATTGGTGTGGATTATGTGAGCGGCCCCATAATGGGAGCAATTCAGCAAGAGCCGATTATGCCTTTTTCACTACGGGGCGCTTTAAAAAAATAGAGGTTTAGATTTTCTCTAACACTGAGAATAATTCCACATGTGATGACCAGCGGAATTGATCAATGGGAATAACTGTTTTAAGCCGGTATCCACCCTCAACAAGAACTTTAACATCTCTGGCGTAGCTCGCAGGGTTGCAAGAGATGAAAATGACATGCTTCACATCGCTTGATGCAATTTCTATGGCTTGTGCGTTCGCGCCTGCCCGCGGAGGGTCAATGATGACGGCATCGAACTTATTTAACTCGTAAGGTGCAAGAGGATTACGGAATAAATCTCTTGTCTCTGTTGTGATGGACAGCATGTATTTGTTGGATGCATTCTGCAGGGCAAAGATCAGCTCTTCATCCCCTTCGACAGCGTGAACTGCTTTTGCTGTATGGGCGGCGGGTAATGAAAAACTCCCGCAACCAGAAAACAGATCTAATATTCTGATGTTTTCAGGTAAATTTTCCTGCATCAATTTGATAAGTGTTTCCTGACCATCCAAGGTGGCTTGCAAGAAACCTCCTGGCGGCAATAACCCTTTTTTAGATCCGATTTGGATTTCAGCAGGATGTATTGCAGAAACTTGTTCCAGCAGTTTTTCGCTTTCGTCATGCCAACAAATTCGGCATAATTTATTAGCTTGAGCGAAATTTGATAGAGTTTCTCTTGCTTCAAGATCCAAAGCAAAACCTGCAGTGATGAGCAGGTCTAACCCGTTCATTGTGACGGTGAGTGTGAGGCGCGCTTTACTACTGCGCGGCATGATTGTTGGAAGCATAGCACGAAGCGGTTTAACGAGATTTAGTATTTCTGGCGCAATTAGAGGGCATTCACCGACGTCAAAAATCTGGGAGGAGCGACGGAGATGGTATCCAATCATGACGCCTTTTTTGCGCTTAGCTGCAACAAAATCA
>CAJXWA010000090.1 GCA_913062525.1 uncultured Alphaproteobacteria bacterium
GACTCGAACCTCCACTTCCATACAGAAACTAGCACCTGAAGCTAGCGCGTCTACCAATTCCGCCATCTGGGCAACTTGCGAGGCCTTCTGATATAAAGTACGGCAGTGTCTGTCAACTAAACTTTAGAAACTTTTGGTTTTTTTGGTGCTTTTAACTTGGCGTTAGGACCAGTTCTCGTTAAATAACTGTATAAAAGCGAATGCACCGCACTGAATTGGCGGGCTCTTGGCAAATGAGAGGTTAGAGAAAATGTCCACACGTCTAATTACCATCTTTGGTGGCTCCGGCTTTATCGGGCAACATCTGGTTGGCCGGTTGGCCGCCGAAGGGCATCAAATCCGACTTGCCGTCCGTGATACAGAAAAAGCGGCCACATTAGTAACCCAAGGAAATGTCGGGCAAATTGTCGGCGTTCAAGCAAACATTCGCAATCAAGCGTCGGTGGAACGTGCCGTTGCTGGTGCAGACGTTGTGATCAATCTGGTGGGGCTTCTCTATGAAGCTGGCGCGCAAAGCTTTAACGCTGTGCATGAAGAGGGGGCGGCCTGCGTTGCGGCAGCTGCCAAAGCCGCCGGTGTTTCTGAATTTGTTCATATGTCGGCGCTGGGCGCAGATGCTGCCAGTCCATCAAAATATGCCCGGACAAAAGCAGAGGGCGAGGCCGCTGTGTTGGCTGCCTTTGAAGGGGCGACCATTATCCGGCCATCGGTTGTCTTTGGTGCAGGTGACAATTTTTCAAATAAATTTGCAGCCCTCGGCGCAATCTCTCCGGCGATTCCATTACTGGATGGTGGTAAAAACCAAATGCAGCCGGTGGCTATCGAAGATTTGGCCGATGCCATTGCGAAAATCGTTCTGAACCCGGAATATCAAGGTAAGGTTTGGGAGTTTGGCGGACCGGATGCACTCGCTCTCTCAAGCATTATTGAAATTATTGGAAAAGTTAGTAAACGGTCCCCTATAATTCTGCCCCTGCCTGCGCAAATGATGACCATGATGGGTTTCTTCATGGGGCTTATCCCTGGCAGGCCAATGCTGACAACTGACCAAGTTAAACTGTTGGCGTCTGATAATGTGGTGAGCGGCGATCATTCTGGATTTGCGGACCTTGGGATACAGCCTGTTCCCTTTAGTTCAACCAGCCTTCGTCATCTCACTCGTTTCCAAAAAGGCGGTGGATATACGCAGCTACACGCCTGATTTTCAGCGCATATTTTTAAAAGGCCGGTTGAGCACCTGTTGTTCAACCGGCCTTTTTTATGGATGAAGCACGTGGAAGTGGTCGATTCTGTGAGTTTTAGTGACGAGGTGTTATTGGATTGAAAATATAGGACCGATATGAGACTATATGGCCTGCGGTAGGTTTGTGAAAAGGCAAAAAAGCAGCAATTTTCCCTAAATAAGACTAACAATAGGACAGTAAGGCTGTCTTATGTTTCAATTTCCTCTAGCCAAGCCCCAGTTTGTGCGGTAGAACGGTTTTCCAGCAGATGGTTAAACCCTGCGGAATAAGAATTTGGCCGATGGTTCTACAAGCCGTCATTAAGGAGGCAGCCTTTACCCGCCGCCCCACTGCCACAAGAGATCGATTACTTGAAGTAATAGAAAAATATAACCCGATTTTGGTCGGGACTGAGTTAGGGACTGCGTATGTCAAAGAAAATGTTAAAATTTATCTCGCTTGATAAGCAGATGCCGTCGAAAAGAGACGCAAACTTGCGCCGCGAAGATTTTCAGGAAATTTACGAAGAATTCTCACCTGATAAAGCCGCAGAGCAAGCCAGTCGTTGCTCCCAGTGCGGTATTCCTTTTTGTCAGGTTCATTGTCCCGTACAGAACAACATTCCTGATTGGTTGAGCCTAACGGCCAATGGTCGCTTGGAAGAAGCCTATGAGCTGAGCCAAGCAACCAACACACTCCCAGAGATTTGTGGTCGCATTTGCCCGCAAGACCGTTTGTGTGAAGGGTCTTGCGTTATTGAAAAAGGGTTTGATTCCGTCACAATTGGTGCCGTGGAAAAATACATCACCGATACTGCATGGGAAAACGGTTGGGTAAAACCAAACGCACCAACAGTTGAACTGGATCAATCCATTGCGGTGATTGGTGCGGGTCCGGGCGGCATGGCAGTGGCAGATCAGCTTCGTAAAAAAGGCTATCAGGTTCATGTTTACGACCGTTATGATCGCGTTGGTGGCTTGTTGGTTTATGGTATTCCGGGTTTCAAACTTGAAAAAGACATCGTTGAGCGCCGGGCGAAATTGCTGGCTGATGGCGGGGTTACTTTCCATCTGAATTTTGAAATTGGCAAGAATGCAACGCTTGCTGATTTACGCAAAAAACATGATGCGGTGGTAATCGCGACAGGTGTCTACAAACCCCGTGATATTTCTTTGCCCGGTAGCGGATTGGGCGGTATCGTTCCTGCTCTAGATTATCTGACAGCGTCCAACAAGACTTGTTTGGGCGACAAAGTTGCTGAGTTCGAGAGCGGCGAGCTGAATGCTGACGGTAAAAATGTTGTCGTCATTGGCGGCGGAGATACGGCGATGGATTGTGTTCGCACAGCTGTCCGACAGGGCGCGAAGTCAGTAAAATGCCTATACCGCCGGGACCGCAAAAATATGCCAGGATCCCTGCGCGAGACAAAAAATGCCGAAGAAGAAGGCGTTGAATTTGTCTGGCTTTCTGCACCCAAAGCGTTTTTGGGTGATGGATCGGTTACGGGCGTTAAAGCCATTGAGATGCATCTTGGCATCGCCGATTCTACGGGGCGTCAGGTTCCAGTTGAGGTTGAAGGTTCAGAATACAACATCCCATGTGACCTTGCCATTAAGGCGCTTGGGTTCGACCCAGAAGATATTCCAACCCTGTTTGATGA
This sequence comes from uncultured Alphaproteobacteria bacterium, assembly GCA_913062525.1. GTDB lineage: Bacteria > Pseudomonadota > Alphaproteobacteria > Sneathiellales > Sneathiellaceae > Sneathiella. The sequence goes on from CAJXWA010000090.1 coordinate 2,884, forward strand.
GCCAGCGCTCGATGTTTCGCGCTGGGGCACTGTTCAGGCAAACCCTTTCACTAAAATGACCAATCTGGACGGAGTGTTCGCCATTGGCGACATCGTTCGCGGAGCATCTTTAGTGGTTTGGGCCATTCGTGACGGACAGGACGCAGCTGAGTCCATTGACGGTTATCTTAAAAAATCAGCGCAAACGTCCACAGCGTCTTAAGTCAAGGTAGAGGTAGAAATATGAAAAAGAATTCCCCTGAAATGTCTGGCGAAGAGTTTGTTAAGTCCTGGACAGAAAATGCGGCCCACCTTGCCAAAAACGGGATGTATGACCCGATGGAGGAGCATGACAACTGCGGTGTTGGTCTTGTAGCCGCTATTGATGGCACTCCTAGACGGTCCGTTGTTGAAGCCGGTATCGACGCCTTGAAAGCTGTTTGGCATCGCGGCGCTGTAGACGCTGACGGTAAAACTGGCGATGGCTGTGGTATTCACGTTCAAATCCCGCAAGATTTCTTTAAAGAACATATCGCTCGTACCGGGCATGAGCCACTAGACGGCAAACTTGCTGTCGGCATGATCTTTTTGCCGCGCACAGATTTTGAAGCTCAAGAAACTTGCCGGACAATTGTCGAGTCTGAAGTTCTGAGATTTGGCTATTACATTTATGGTTGGCGTCAGGTTCCAGCGGACGCGAGCATTATTGGCGAAAAAGCCAATGCCACGCGCCCTGAAATTGAACAGATCATGATCGCTAATAACCGTGGTGTTGATGATGATACGTTCGAGCGGGAGCTTTATATTATTCGCCGCCGGATCGAAAAAGCGGTTTTGCAAGCTCATATTAGCGGATTTTATATCTGTACGCTGTCTTGCCGCTCTATCATCTATAAAGGCATGTTCTTGGCTGAACAGCTTTCCAGCTTCTATCCAGATTTGCTGGACGAGCGTTTTGTTTCTAACTTTGCGATCTATCATCAGCGCTATTCAACAAATACATTCCCAACTTGGCATTTGGCTCAGCCGTTCCGTGTTCTTGCCCATAACGGCGAGATCAACACAATTCGCGGTAACGTCAATTGGATGAAAAGCCATGAAATTCGTATGGCCCACAGCACGTTTGGCGATCGCTCCGACGATGTGAAACCGATTATTCAAGCTGGTAGTTCAGATAGTGCGGCGCTGGACGCTGTGTTTGAAGTTTTGGTTCGTGCTGGCCGTAGTGCGCCAATGTCAAAAACACTGTTGATCCCTGAAAGTTGGTCAAACACACCGTCTATGCCAGAAAAACATAAGGCACTTTACGCCTATTGTAACTCTGTCATGGAGCCATGGGATGGCCCGGCGGCTATTTGTGCAACCGACGGACGTTGGGTGATTGCAGGACTTGATCGGAACGGATTGCGCCCCCTTCGCTTTACATTGACCACAGACGGATTGCTGGTTGTTGGTTCCGAAACCGGTATGGTGCCGGTGAGTGAAAACAAAGTTATCCGCAAAGGCCGCGTTGGCCCCGGCGAGATGATCGGTGTGGATCTCAAAAAAGGGAAGTTCTATTTCTCCAATGATCTAAAAGACAAAATGGCAAACGCAAAGCCGTTTGAAAAATGGATTGAAAATGTTGTTCATCTTGAAGATACGCTGAAAGATGCTGACGAGAGCCGCAAGTTTGATCGCAAAGAGTTGCGCCAACGCCAAATGTGCGCCGGTTGGAGCCTTGAAGATCTTGAATTGATCCTTCAGCCAATGGCTGAAGAAGGTAAAGAAGCCATTGGCTCCATGGGCGATGACACGCCGCTTGCTGTCTTGTCAGATAAATATCGCGGATTACATCACTATTTCCGCCAGCGGTTCAGTCAGGTAACTAACCCACCAATTGACAGTTTGCGCGAACGCAGTGTCATGACCCTTAAAACCCGTCTTGGTAACCTCAATAACATTCTGGATGAGGATCCAAGTCAGGCAGAGATCCTGTCTCTTGAAAGTCCGATCCTGACCAATGGCGAACTTGAAGCCATGCAGCGGTATATGGGCGATAGTTGTCAGGTTATCGATTGCACGTTTGATGGTAATGAGGGACCTGATGCTTTATCAAACGGTCTACGCCGTATCCGGGACGAGGCTGAAAATGCCGTTCGCGGTGGGTGTGCTCATTTGATCTTGAGTGATTTGAACACAAGCGCTGATCGTGCGCCAATTCCAAGTATTCTGGCCGCTGGCGGTGTTCATACGCATTTGGTAAACGAAGGCTTGCGTACCTTTACATCGGTTAATATTCGAACCGCAGAATGTCTCGACGTTCAGTATTTCGCTGTGCTGATTGGGGTGGGTGCGACAACCATTAATCCATATTTGCTGCAAGAAGCTATTGCTGATCGGTTTGATCGGAACTTGTTTGCGGGTCTGGATCTGAAAACCTGTCTCGCAAATGCCAAGAAAGCTGTGGATCAGGGGTTGCTGAAAGTTATGTCCAAAATGGGCATTTCGGTTCTAAGCTCTTACCGTGGTGGTTATAACTTTGAAGCACTGGGTTTATCCCGGGCTTTGGTTGCAGAGTTTTTCCCAGGTATGCCGTCTCGTCTGTCAGGTATCGGCCTGCCAGGTGTTCAGCAAACCGTTCTTGAGCAACATAACAAAGCCTATAAAGAAGACGTTATTGCGCTTCCAATTGGCGGACTGTATCGCAACCGGGCTAAGGGTGAGGTTCATTCATTTGACGGTGAGCTAATCCATATTTTGCAGACGGCCGTTGAAAAAGACAGTTATTCGCTTTATCGCAAATACAGCGATGGCCAACGGTCTTTACCGCCGGTGAATTTGCGCGATCTTTTAGACTTTAAATCAGACCGCAGCCCCATTTCCATTGATGAAGTTGAAAGCATCACGGAAATTCGGAAACGGTTTGTAACGGGCGCCATGAGCCTTGGCGCGCTGTCAAAAGAAGCCCATGAGACTTTAGCCATTGCCATGAACCGTATCGGCGCAAAATCTGACAGCGGCGAGGGCGGAGAAGACGTGAGCCGTTTCACGCCACGTCCAAATGGTGACAATGCAAACTCTGCCATTAAGCAGGTGGCTTCGGGTCGCTTTGGTGTAACTGCTGAATATCTCACGAACTGTGAAGAGATTGAGATTAAAGTGGCCCAAGGGGCGAAGCCGGGCGAAGGGGGTCAGCTTCCGGGCTTTAAAGTGTCGGAAATGATCGCGAAACTCCGGAATTCAACACCGGGCGTGACGCTTATTTCGCCGCCACCGCATCACGATATTTACTCTATCGAAGATCTGGCGCAGCTCATTTATGATTTGAAACAGATCAACCCAGAAGCTCGCGTTTGTGTGAAACTGGTTGCAGAAGCCGGCATTGGTACGGTTGCCGCTGGTGTTGCGAAAGCGAAAGCCGACGTGATTATGATTTCTGGTAATTCCGGTGGTACCGGTGCCAGCCCACAAACATCTGTGAAATATGCTGGTGTTCCGTGGGAAATGGGTCTGCCTGAGGTAAATCAGGTGCTTACCCTTAACAAGTTACGTCACTCTGTCTTGCTCCGTGTTGATGGTGGCATGAAGACGGGTCGTGATATTGTCATTAGTGCGTTAATGGGCGGCGAGGAATATGGTTTAGGTACGGGCGCGCTTGTGGCTCTTGGCTGTATTTTGGTTCGCCAGTGTCATTCAAATACTTGTCCTGTTGGCATTTGTACTCAAGATGAAGAGCTTATCAAAAAATACGATGGTAACGCTGATAAGGTTGTTAATCTGTTCAGCTTCCTTGCCGAAGAAGTCCGGGAGATTCTGGCCTCTCTTGGTTACCGGTCACTTGAAGAAATTGTTGGTCGGAGCAATCTTCTGACACAAGTGAGCCGCGGCGCAGCGCATTTGGACGATCTTGATTTGAACCCATTGCTTGCAGAAGCAGACGCCGGTGATAATCCACGTGTTTGTACAAATGATGGACCTGTTCCAGTTCCAGAAACCCTTGATGCCCGGATGATAATGGATGCAGCCAGTGTCTTTAACCGAGGCGGCGAGAAACGTCAGTTGGCGTACAGCATTCGAAACACACACCGGGCCATCGGCACGAAACTATCGTCACACATTGTTAGAACATTTGGCATGACTGGCTTGGAGCCAGGTCATATCACTGTTCGCCTTCGGGGCTCAGCTGGCCAGTCACTTGGTGCTTTCTCAGTTCAAGGTCTGAAGCTTGAAGTGCTGGGTGATGCCAATGATTATTGCGGTAAGGGTCTTTCTGGCGGCACTATTGTTGTGCGCCCTATGACATCCAGCCCAATTGTATGGAATGAAAATACCATCATTGGCAACACCGTACTCTACGGTGCCACGTCCGGTTATCTGTTTGCTGCGGGTCAAGCCGGCGAAAGATATGCGGTTCGAAATTCTGGCGCGATTTCTGTGATCGAAGGCTGCGGAACTAACGGCTGTGAATATATGACCGGCGGTAAGGTTGTTATTCTGGGCGGTGTTGGGAGTAACTTTGGTGCTGGTATGACCGGCGGCATGGCGTTTATCTACGATGAACATAATATGCTGCCAACCAATGTGAACGGTGAAACCGTTGTATACCAACGAGTAAGTTCAAAATATTGGGATGCAGACTTGAAGGCGCTGGTTGAAGAACATCACGCAAAAACCGGATCTCCAATGGCAGAACGTTTGTTGGCCCATTGGGAAATGGAACGTGGTCATTTCTGGCAGGTTTGTCCCAAAGAAATGATTGAAAAATTGGAACATCCCCTGTCGGATGAAAATGCGCGGGCAACCGCGTAGTTCCCAAGGAAGCCGGTGATGAAAATCACCGGCTTTTTTCTTGTCTTTCAGCCGGTAATTTTTGCCGCGAGGAAGTGATGCCCCGGCAAATTTAAAGAGCCCGGGATCAGACGACACTCCGCAGTTTATAAAAAGACAAGTAAGTCCCTGATTTTGCATTGTTTGAAAAATTGGCCCGTAATTTGCTTTGGTAGAAGTAGATTTAAATTGGAGGTTTCGTCATGCAAAATATTCCCCTTACCGTTTCCGCGGCTACTGCAGAAAATTTGGATCGCTTCGATGACCCAATTATCGACCGAATTGATGTCATGTGGGCGGCTCGCAGATTTATTCTGTTATATGGCGCGCAAGCACCGGAGGTGGTCAGCGTTGAAGTGAAACGTCAAGATGGCGCTGGCAAATTGCAGGTGGCTGAAATGTTTGACCGAGTTGAACAAGAGTGCCGACGGTTACTTAAGAAAAGTGAAGGCCTGCGGAAACGTAAAATTCACTAAAACCCTAAAATTAATACTAAAAACTTCAAGGAACCTATTCTCCTATAGAGGCGCGTGGGGTATGCTGCCCCCATGCGTACACTCTATCATTTCTGGATATTACCAGCTTGCCGAAAAATCCGTCTTGTGTTGAACGAGAAGGGTCTCAAATATGACCTTGTGGATGAAAGACCGTGGGAAAACCGAGATGGTTTGCTTGCCATGAACCCAGCGTCAGAAGTTCCCGTCTTAAAGGAAGAGAACGGAGCTGTTTTGGCTGATGCGCAAGCTATCGTCGAATATCTTGAAGAAGTTTATGGGGATGTCCCACTTCTCCCAAAAGATCCCGCTGATAGGGCTGAAACCCGGCGCCTTGTGGCTTGGTTTGATCGTAAATTTCAGACCGAAGTTACGGATAATCTGGTTGACGAGAAAATACTCAAACGTCTGATGCGTGCAGGTACGCCGAACACTGCAGCAATTCGCGCAGGCCATCATAACATTCACTATCATTTGGATTATATCGCATACCTGACGGAGCGACGAAGCTGGCTTGCCGGGGACGAGTTTAGCCTTGCCGACATTGCGGCGGCGGCTCAAATCTCCTCTGTGGATTATTTGGGTGACGTGCCGTGGAATCAGCATCCGGCGGCGAAAGTTTGGTATTCACGGATTAAGTCACGTCCCACATATCGCTCGTTGCTGGCTGATAATTTACCCGGGATGCCTGCGCCAAAGCATTACGCGGATCTTGATTTCTAGAAAGCCTAAGATATGGCGCTTATAACGCACCTTCAAAAGGAAGAACTGATGCGGTTTGCGCTGGATCAGGGGTTTGATGTTGCGCGGGTCACTTTGGCTGATTTTGGATCAGTGCCAGGCGAACATTTGGATGATTTCCTCGCTCAATATCATCACGGTGATATGGATTGGTTAGAGGCGCGCAAGGCGTGGCGGCGAAATCCAACGGCATTGTGGCCGGAAGCAAATTCCGCCCTTGTGCTGGCGCTTAATTATGGTCCTGACGTTGATCCACGCGCCCTATCAGACATGCCTGAAGCAGGTATTGTTTCCGTTTATGCGCGTGGTAAGGACTATCACGAACTCATAAAGAAACGTCTTAAGCGCATTGCCCGTCATATGGTTCAGACATTTGGCGGGGATGTGAAGGTTTTTGTGGACACCGCGCCGGTTATGGAAAAACCACTGGCCGCTGCAGCCGGTGTGGGCTGGCAGGGTAAGCATACTAATTTGCTTAGCCGTGATTATGGATCGTGGCTGTTTCTCGGCGTAATTTTATCAACCCTTGAAATTGAGCCTGACAGCCCGGCAAAAGGGGATTGTGGCAGCTGTACGGCCTGCCTTGATGCGTGCCCTACAAATGCGTTTGAAGGTCCCTATAAATTGAACGCATCCAAATGTATCTCTTACTTGACCATTGAAACGCGATCCCACATCCCGCGGGAATTCCGACGGGCCATGGAAAACCGGATTTACGGCTGCGATGATTGCCTCGCAGCCTGCCCGTGGAATAAATACGCGAAAGTATCCAGTGAGATGGCATTTACGCCCAAAGAGACGCTGAATGCGCCGCTTTTGTCCGAATTAGTTCAGCTGCAAGATGCTGAATTTAGACTGTATTTTTCGGGATCCCCGGTGAAACGGCTGGGGCGCAATCGGTTTATTCGAAATGTTCTTATTGCCCTTGGAAATACCAAGGACAGTACACATATGAACAAGATTGAAGCCTTACTGGAAGACCCATCTGAAATCGTCCGAGTTGCCGCTGTTTGGGCTTTGGGTCAAATGGGTCAAAAGAAAGTGTTCTGTGAATTAGAAGAAAAACATAATGTTGGTGAAACTGATATTGCGGTTCAAGAAGAATGGGCCCTTTCAATGAAAGATCTAGAAAATGAGCCGTCTTAATAGTTTTATCCGCCGGATGTCGGCCCAACGGGATTGCCTGAACCTAACAGCGGAGCTGCTGGAAGGGAAATCAGGTCCTGTGTTAGAGGTCGGTTTGGGAAATGGGCGGACATTTGATCATTTGCGATCCCTGTTTGACGCAGACGATATATATGTTTTCGACCGCCATGTGAAAGCTCATCCTGATTGTATTCCAGATGACCATCATATGATCCTTGGAGATCTTCTGGAGACATTGCCCGCAGCGCTCCCGCGCATTGGCGGTCTGGCTAAACTTGCCCATTGTGATATTGGCAGCGGTGACAAGGCTTCAAGTGTGGCTTTGGCCAAAACGATTGGGGCGTATTTGGATGATCTTCTCCAGGAAGGCGCTATCATTGCAAGCGACCAGCCGTTCGAGATGGATAATTGGACGGCCTGCGCGCTTCCAGACGGTGTTGCCGAAGGGCGGTACCATATTTACCGGAAGAATTGACCGGTACGGCAAAATTTTCCGGGCTGGCTTTGGAAAAATTGCTCTGTAAACCGCGGTTTACTACAATCCCTAAAGTGGTATGATTATTGCTTCATTCGTGTACATACACGGAGAGTGCCATGATCAATTCAACTCAAAATAATACATCAATTTACCCCACAGCATATGCCGCAAGCGGGCAAGCAGTGGAAAAAGCTCCTACTGAACCTCAGACGAGCTCCCTGTATGGCGAATCTGTAACGGTTTCTTTATCGCCCGCGGCAGAGGGCGCGAAGACATTAGCATCCATGGCACTTGAAATAACAATCGATCCGGCTGTTCACATGGAGCGGGCCCAAGTCGAGTTAAAAGCAATGATGGCGCGTTTGGGCATGTCTGCAGATACAGATATCGATATTGAGATCCTAAATGATGGAACAATCAGTGTTGAAGGTGATCACCCGTTAGTTTCGAAGATGGAAGAAGACCTCAACGGTGGGGATCTGCAGGCTCGTAAACTCAGGAATGCGCTCATTGGTGCCCATACGGGATCTGTTATGATGCATATCGGAGAAGCCGTAAGTATGGCAATGCAGGGTGCGGATGATAATCCAAGCATGATGGAGACATATTACGGTTGGGTGAAAACTGTTGCGGACACAGCTAAAGATTCGTCCTTTTCTGTGAGTTTTTCAAATGGCGAGATATTAGGATCACTTGTTGGTAGCGATGGTGAGGCCTATAGCCCAGGAGACGGATTAACTCTCCCAGCCTAGGCTTCGTCTCTCACCAGTAAATTCGTTTATGAGGTTCCATGATTAATTCAGTAAGCAACGCAGCTTCCCTCTACCGGTCTGTTTCCGCCGCAGTAACCCCTGCAATAAATATTGCTCAAACCCAAGCGCCCGTGAAAAACGGGTTCGGTGAGGCCGTATCTGTAAACTTGTCGCCTGCTGCTGAAGGGGCTCAGAAACTGGACTCGGACTTTAAAAGGCTGACACTCGATCCCGCATATCACCTGCAACAGGCAGAAGTTGGGCTGAAAGATCTTATGGCGCGTCTGGGAATTCCTGAAAACACTGACATTCAAATTGAAATTAAGGAAAATGGTGAAATCAGTGTTGATGGCGATCACCCGCTAATGCTCCAATTGACAGAAAGTCTAAACGGCGACGACGCTGATCCATTTTTGAGGAGCTCGTTTATTTTTGCCCGTAATGGCACCATCATGTCGCATATCGGGACCGCTGCTGATCTTGCGGCAAACGGTGCGAGCGAGAACCCGGGTAAGGCAGACCACTATTATGACTGGGTTCGGAGTGTGGCAGCCAACGCACAAAGCTCTTCCATGAGTGTTTTCATGAGCGGCGGCGCGTTGTCGGCCTTTCTGACAGATCTTAATGGGCGGCACGATGCTGATGGCGGAACAACGCTGCCCGTGTGATGTCTGATATATTTTAAATATTTCTTTAGTTTTCAGCATGATACTTGTAAAAAACAGAGTATATAGAAGGAAATAGTATGTCGGTAGAAACCCCTGCAACCGAGAAAAAACTCATAGATCAAATGGGGTTTTCTGGTCGTGAAATTGCTCGCCGTTTGCATCTGATTGATTTTACCGAAAGTGACCGATTTAGACTCCTGTCGGCAAAAGACGTTATCCGATCTAACCTTCCCGGGCTCATTGAAAAGTTCTACAAATATCAGCTGGATGACCCTGAAATTTCGGAAATCATTGGTGATGTGGATACATTGACACGGCTGAAAAGTTTCATGTCTGAATATATACTAAGTATTTTCAAAGGTGATTTTGATACGGACTATGTCAATACACGCCTGCGCATTGGCAAAATACATAAACGACTGGAAGTTCGGCCAAAGCTTTATATGAAAACCCATGCCCATTTACAGTGGCTGTTAGATAAGGAAATAGAAGCCGGAGATTTCGGCGATGATGAAGACCTGATAAAAAACGCGCTTCACAAAATACTCCTGTTTGATGCAGAATTGATTTTTGACGCCTATGTTGAGGTCTATTTGACCGAAATGCAAAATGCCACGCGCGAAGTTGAAAAATATGCCACGCAAGTTGGTATTAAGTTAGATGGTATGTTTGCGCGGTTGCATGAAAAATCTCAAAAAGATGCGGTGACGGGTCTTCATAATCGCCGAGCGTTGTATGATCATTTGAAGCGCGAATGTCAGGTGGCAGAACGGCATAAACTGTCGTTTGTTCTTATCTACATGGATCTGAACAATTTCAAATCTGTAAATGACCTGCATGGCCATCACACTGGGGACGAGGTATTAGCGCAAGTTGGTAATTCGCTTCTTTCGATTACTCGGGAAGTGGATATTCCAGCGCGATATGGCGGGGATGAATTTTGTATCATAATGCCAAGAACGTTGCTTTCAGACATTGAGGTCCCACTGCGCCGCCTAATTCACCATTTTGATGAACATTGCCACTATCCTGTGACTTTTAGTATGGGCATCATACAAGTTGGTCCGACGGTTTTCGAAGAACCTGAAGAGCTAATTTCGAAAGCAGATGAGATGATGTATTTGGCTAAACAGCGGGCCCACCGTGACGGGCAGCACCACTGGCAGTTTGAAGGAAAGACAAAGGGGCCTGAGAATAAATAGGGTTTGGTCTTTCCGTTATTTCAATTGAAAGTCCATGATGACAGGGGCGTGATCAGATGGTTTTTCACGGCCTCTAGCCTCTAAGTCGATGGTCATGGCTTTTAGCGTCGGTTTTAGCGCCGGTGTGACCCAAACATGATCTAGACGACGACCTTTGTTGGATGTGCG
>CAJXWA010000091.1 GCA_913062525.1 uncultured Alphaproteobacteria bacterium
CCTGTGTGGCATTTTCAAGCGCCGTGACCTTACTAAGGCCAATGATCCCATGTTTTGCGGCAACATAAGCTGATTTTTCAACTGAGGCGACTAATCCATGAACAGACGCCACATTAATTATTCTGCCATAGTTCCGTTTTTGCATGCCGGGCAAAGCTGCAGAAATTGAATGAAATGCACTCGATAAATTGATTGCGATAATATCAGCCCAACGGTCTTTGGGAAAATCTTCGATACGGGCAGTATGTTGAATACCGGCATTATTCACCAAAATATCAACAGACCCAAACATGGCTTCCGTTTCGCTGATCATCGCAGCAATAGCGTCAGCGTCCCGCATATCGGCATTATTATAATGAGCCTGGGTGCTACCAGCATTACTCACTGCCCGTTTTGCGGAATTGATACTGTCGGCATCGCCTAATCCATTAATGACAACTTGCGCGCCAAGAGCCGCGAAATTCTCGGCCATCGCAAGTCCGATGCCACTGGTTGAGCCTGTTACTACGGCTACCCTACCCTTTAGGTCTACGCTCATTATTTTAATTCCCTGCATTTGACTATGTTGCACTGCATCATAGTCAAATTTCAAATATGTGCAGCCTTAAATTCATTTCGCTAAAATTATGAACGAATAACATCTGGAAAAGCGCTGCGAAGTTCAGTCATCATATGACTTTGCAAATCACCTTTGGCTGCAAAGCGTATCTTATTTTGATCTTGGTTTTCGGCCCAAGCCATCAACTCGGGATTATCACGGTTTACTATGACACCATACGTCACTGTTTTTAAGATGAGATCTAAAACATTAGGAGATAGCCGGCCATTAATTTGCGGTATATCTTCCACCAACAAATGAGAACAAATGTCATATTCCAACCCGTGCTGCATAATGGATATGGGGTTTTCCTGAACAATGGCTGTTTCCACAGATCCATTCCATATGACACTGCTAATGCTTGGTTTTTTGTGGTTTGATGCCGGAACAACGGTCCCACCGATAACTGTTTTATCCTTTGAGTAATGACCAACCAGTAAATCTGCAGCGGTAAGCTCCGCAGCCAATTTCTCAGCGCCAACGTTATCTTCCGACAAAACCACAATAAACGGTAGGGCAAAATTTTGATCTGCCGGACACGATGTCTCAAAGGCCAGTCGTCCAATTTCCTCTAGTCGGTCTACACTACCACCAGACAACGGGGCTAAGGTGGGATTTGCATTTACTTCGCAGATTACAGCTCCGGTTTCCCAGTAAGGTTTACTAATATCTGTCGTTAAGAAATCGATACCAGCAATCCTAAGTCCGAGCGTTTTTGCAGCTCTCTCCGCAAGCTTTACATTTTCAGGGTGAATTTCTTCCATTGATACGGGTTGACAATTAGCGCCCTGACTAACAACATTCAAGAATATATTTTTACCTGCGGGCACTACGTTGTTCCAGTCATATCCCTGTTCTTTCAAGAAATCAGTTACTACAGGAGCTTTTTGCAATTGAAATCGAGGGCCTCCTCCAAACCAATTCCGCCATGGCTTTTTGTTCTCTTTTGCGATCAAACCACCCACTGTACTCTTTCCGTCGCCCACCATAACAGTATTGGGACGCCTAAAAACTCCCACGAATTTTCCGTTAAACACAGTCAACCGATGATCTTCACCTTCGATATGCTTCTCAATTCGTATTTTTGGGTAGAATTTTACCGCTTTTTTACATGCTCTACTCAATTGGTCCATATTTTGAATATTAGGCGTCACTCCGCCGCCTCGCATGCCAGACATGGGTTTTACGACAACAGGAAAGCCTACTCTTTGGACAAATTCTTGGGCTTGGCGTTCTGTGTCTATCCCTTCTGAATATGCAACAGGAAGTCCCGCTTCAGCTAACAAGGCAGACGCCGTCGCTTTATTATCAGCAAATTTCACAGGGCCATGTCGCTCAAAACCTAGTATGGTCCCCAAAAGGGGTTGCTGGTGAGTGCCATAACCATATTGAAAACAGGGCATGGGCCCCGGGAGCCTTCGCCATGGAATTTGGCGATCTTCAGCAGCTTTTAAAATTACTCGTGCTTCATGTTTTAATTTTGTATCTGAGTAGGATTTTTCTAACGTCAAAAATCGTTCACCAATGAAAGCGGCGACCTCTCCATCATTGGCAGCGTTCCCATCAATAGAAGTGATCATCTGTACAATTTTGACTGCAAACCGCAACGAAAGGCGTCCAACAATGTTGGTTTCATGTTCGACAAAAACGTCCCAACAACCATTAGAATTTTTAGGACTTAACTGAATTAAATTACTTGAGCTTTTGACAGCCTTTTGTATCAAAATAGATAAGGCACAAAATTGATAGACGATCGCAGTATCTGTTTCCTCAGGGCATTTTGACAAAATACTTTTTGTGGGAACATCGTAATTTTCCCCCATAAGAAGCAAAATTTGATTGAGTTTTTGCTGCACCTCGTCGAGAGTCGAATTCGTATATTGCTTCAAAGATAATCTACAAACCAGCCCCGATTTTGGTGCAACAAGATTTAAGCTACTTAATGAACTGATCCCAATGATATTTATCAATTTACTATCCCCGATCTTGTAAAGCTGATACGCAAATCTTCTACTATGAGTTTGTTCAACTCAGCGGGTGCCCCCAAGTGAATTTTATCGCTGTCCACTGTTTCTGCCCATGACAACAATTCAGCGTTATTTTTATTTATGAGCACCTTATGTGTGGTGATCGCTAGTATTATATCCAGCACTTGAGTATTCGCAGTCCCGTTGACCTTTGGCATATGTTCCACGAGTAGATGGGTACAGGTTGTATATTCCAAACCCCTCTGTTGAATTCTATTTCCGCTTTCATTAATAACAACAACATCTGCAGCTGAATTCCAGAGAACTGAATTAACCGAAATAGCTGCGTCACCTTGCTGTAATATTGGGGCGCCATCAACAGTTACTGAGTTTTCAGAAAAATATCCGACAACAAAACCATCAGGTTCAATTCGGCGGCAAATATCCTGCGCAATGCCTTCATTGTCTGAGATTACGCAAATAACAGGCAAGGTCACATCTACATTTTTGGGATATGACAGCTCGAAAGCTATTCTTCCTAGCTCGTTTCGGTATTTTGTCACTCCGCCGAACATCAGATCAAATGCCGGTTTAGCATTTACTTCACAAATTGTACCGCCTGTTTCCCAAAATGGTTTTGTAATATCTTCCGTTAAATAATCGACACCCGCAAGTTTCACTCCGACAGTTTTGGCGGCACGTTCTGCCATCTTAATGTTTTCTGGATGAATACCGTCGTCCCATATTGTCTCAAAGGTACCACCCTGACTGATATTCGGCACATTATTGAGAGAAATTTCAACGCCTCTCTCTGGAACGCTGTTCCAGTCAAATCCTTGTTTTTTTAGACAACCTTCCACTTCTGGAATTTTTCGAACATGATATTTTGTATTTCCATGAAACTGGTTTCGCCATGGCTGCAAATTCACCTCCGCTACAATTTCCTCAACGCTCCGAATTCCATCGCCTTTGACAACTGTCACAGCACGTCGGATCGCTCCAACATATTTTCCACCAAAAACAAGAAGACGAAAATCATCCCCCTTAGTATGCTTTTCCACCAGCACTCTTGGAAATTTTTTGCTGGCTATTTCATATGCTTGTCTAAGCTCCGCCTCATTTTGAATATTTGGAGTGACACCGTAGCCTTGCGTTCCCTGCAATGGCTTTACAACAACGGGGTAACCAATTTTATTTACAAAATCAACGGCATGTTCAAAAGAGTTTGTTTTGAGGAAACAAGCGACAGGTAATCCCACCTCTGCCAACAAGGTCGATGTATATGCCTTATCATTGGTAATCATCACACTGACATGGCCTTCAATATCTAAAAGGGTTTCTGTGAAGACTTTCTGATATTTTCCGTATCCATACTGAAAATACTGCCACGATCCAGGGACTTGCCGCCATGGAATATTTCTTTTCTCAGCAGCTAACAAAATTGACCTAACTGCCAGCTTTGGCCCCGAATTAACATACAGTGCCTTCAAGTCTGAAATATTTTTTTCAATAATGGCCGGTAAATTTTCATGAGTATCACCGTTTTCTTGTTTTTTCGTGAGCAACATCATTACCTGATTGGTTAGGTCCACGGCGTATCGGCCAGAAGGCTCAAATTCAAATTCTAGGAATATTTCCCAATACTGGTCGTTTACTGGTCTGTACTTAAAAACCGAAACAGGGCATCCAACAGCGTTCTGAAGCTGGATAATATGTGTGCAATAAAAATATATAATGCTCTCGGCAGCACTTTTTTTGAATTTTTGCTTAATCCGGTTTTGCTCAAGGTAAATTTTGTCATTAAGCACATCAAAACAGGCTTGCAGCTCTTTTTGCAAATCCATCATTTCTGTATTGCTTGTCCCATTAAGAGCAACACGGCACATAAAACCAGATTTTTCCGTGATGAGATTACGACCGTTTAGGGCTCTTAAGCCCATAAATCTGAAAGAAATCATATACCCCCCGATACTATCTTCTTTTGTCGGGTAGACTAGCATTAGTTAGATCGGAATAGGTAGAAAAAAGGCCGCAATAATTGCGGCCTAAATTCAAAATTCAGTCAAAAAGATCGCTGCTCATGCTGATTGTCTTTCTTCGATTGGCTGTTCTTTCACCGGTAAATGAATAATCGCGGAAAAAGCGCCAACGCCGATACCAACCCACCACACAAGATCGTACGTTCCGTATTGGTCATATAATGTGCCCCCCAGCCAAACGCCTAGGAATGATCCCAACTGGTGAGAAAAGAACACGATGCCATATAAGGTTCCCATATATTTTACGCCGTAGATTTGAGCAACCAGACCAGATGTAATGGGCACTGTTGCAAGCCACAATGTTCCCATTACAACGGAAAACAGAATGACAGTGGTTGCTGTCATGGGAGACAAGATGAACAGCGCCGATGCGACCGTTCGTCCTACATAAATATAGGTTAGTAAATACTTCTTGGAATAATGCTTACCAAGGGCACCTGCGGCAATGGTCCCAAAGATATTTGCGGCACCAATAAGAGCGAAAGCAAACGCACCCAATGACGATGTCGAACTAACACCGATGCTGCGCATGATGCTGTCAACGGGAATGGCGGCACACGCTTCTGCGATATACGCCGGGAAATGGGCGGTGAAGAAACCCAACTGGAAGCCGCAGGAGAAAAATCCGACAAAAATCATAATAAAGGATGGATCATAGAAAGCTTTCAGCAGGACTTGCCCCATGCTTTCATCAACCACGTCTTTTGACATTGCCGGTACATTGCTCTTCATGAATGGAAGGATCAAAAGGACCGTTAAAATGATCCCTGCAAAAATCAAGAAAACTGAAGACCAATTCATTGTCTGCAACAAATAACTTGCAAATGGTGGACCTACAATTTGCCCCGCAGACCCTGCCGCGGTTGCAATGCCCAGCGCCATGGATCGATTTTCATCAGATGCTGCGCGGCCAACTACGGCTAAAATCACGCCAAATCCAGTACCTGCAACACCGAACCCCACGAGGATTTCAAGAAACTGGTGCTCGATGGGCGTCACAGCATAACTGCTTAAAATCAGTCCAACCGCATACGTCAATGCGCCTAAGATAATCGCTTTTCGTTCTCCGAACTTTTCAGCAAATGCGCCAAATATTGGCTGTCCCACGCCCCATGCCAAATTTTGGATCGCGATAGCAAGTGAAAACTCAGACCGAAGCCAGCCGAACTCGGCCGCAATAGGGATTTGGAAAATGCCAAAACTAGCTCTAATAGAAAAGCCGATCATGAGGATCAGACAGCCTGCAACGAGAACAGGGCTGAAAAGCGACGATTGCGTGCGTGTCATTAGAAAATTCTTTTTGGAACGATTGGTTGGGATATATTTTTAGTCCAGTTCAACTGTCAAAACAAGTGAGCGTGATTACATTTTCAGCAATCAATTTTCACGGTTTGTCGGTTCAGGCGAACTGCCAATGCGAGGGATAAAGCGCCGCTAAAGAGAACCACAAGCAGCACATTGAGAACCAGATCATAGCCCCCAGAGTTCCAAAGCAAAGAGCCAATTAACGCTGCGAAGGCAGAGCCAATAAGATAAGGGACAGCTTGTACGCCGGATTTAAGGCCAAAATTATCTCCCCCGAGAATTTCCCGGCTAATTATAGGCTTTAGAATACTTATAACACCGTTTCCACTACCGTGCAGGATGATAAACAAAATCAGGAATGCGGGAACATATGCAGACAGCATCAAACAAATAACAGCAACAAAGGCAAAAGCAAAACAAAGGAAAACCGCAACCACGTCTGATATGTATTTTCCACCGATCATGATTAATAATCGGCCAACAACCTGCATCGGGCCAATGAAGCTTATTGCCAAAACCGCTGTTCCCGGATCAAACTGCCGATCGTTCAAAATCAAAAGCAGATGGTTTATTAGCGTCGTATGAGAAAAAATGAGAAAAGCAAAAGCTGCGGCTACCAGCCAAAATTTCGGCCATCTTAAAAATGAATATCGGATGGCTTTCAATTTTGCATGATCTTCACTTACGCCCTGTATTGCACTTGGGTCTTGCGACAAATATCTCGTCCCAACCCACATCAACGGCGCAGCAACACAGCTTACCAGCATCACGAAAACGAGCGTTACAGCCCGCCAACCCGCCAATTCAGATACAAAATGAACAACGGGAAATGCGATTGTTCCGGCAAGCCCAGCAACGAGTGTAATGTGTGTGATATATCTTTTTGCCTGCAAGCCCTTTGTTTTAATGACAAAGGAAAAGCACGGCTCATACAACGAGAAGGCCATACAAACCCCAAGACCCGTCCATATCAAATAGAACAGCACCAAGGAGTTTACAAAAAACAGGCAGGCAACCAGTAATCCGCCAATAAAGGTACCGATGGGTAGTGTATAGGATCCAAGCCCGCGATCTATTAAGGCACCGGAGATCGGAGAGAAAATTGCAGACGCAAATACTGCAAAAGTAAGGGCCGCAGTAATCTCTGACCTGGACCAGCCAAAATCAGCTTCCCACCAAATAATGAGAGCTGGAAATATATAAAATACGCCCGCCCAGACAAAAGTCTGGCCAAAAGCCAAACACCACACGGCCTGCCGATCACTCATACCTGTACTCCAAGAACACTTTTAGACGTCACACTATTTAGACGTTATTGAGCCAGATATCCACCATCGATAGGGATTGCACTTCCGGTCATAAATTTGGCTTTATCGGAAGCTGCAAACAATATGCCTGCCGCAATATCTTCAGGTTGACCGAAATGCCCCATAGGATGAAGCTCCCGCAATTTTTCGCCAAATGATCCGGGAGTTCCCTGTTGTTTTAGAACGCCTTCTACCATTGGGGTTTCAATATAGCCGGGCATAATCGCATTGACGCGAATGTTATATTTATAGTGAGCACAGTAAAGCGCTGCAGCTTTAGTGAAATTTTTAACTCCGGCCTTACTCGCGCAGTATGCAGGGGCTGCAAATATACCCACGTCAGCTGCGATCGATGCAATATTGACGATGGCGCCCCCTTTGCCCTTCATCTCCCTAATTGCGTATTTAACGCCTAAAAAAGTGCCGTCCAAATTCACTGAGTTTTGAAACTGCCACTCTTTGAGTGTCATGTCTTCAAGCGGTGTTGAGATTGCAATTCCAGCGCTATTTACAAGAATATCGAGTTTGCCAAACTTTTTCCGAACAAAGGCCATAGCTTCTTGCCATCCCTCTTCCGTAGCAACGTCATGTTTAAAAAAAGCCGCATTTTCCGAATTAGGGGCATCGCGACAAAAAGCCTCTCCCCCTTCAGAGTTCAAATCTGTAATGAGAACTTTGGCCCCTTCAATAAGAAAGTGTCGTGCCGTCTCTTTACCAATTCCGGATGCACCGCCTGTAATCAGGACGACTTTCCCTTCGAACTCTTTTTTCATTCTGCTGCTCCTGCTGCGTTGTTATTATTTTTCGCATTAGAAAACTCTATAGAGGATTTGGGGAAATCACCAGAAGGGTTTTCTGACTAATGCGTCGTCATGCCACAGTGTTTAATACTCCTTTCATGCTATGTATGGATTATAGATTTAACATGTGTGAAAGGATCCTGTGATGGGTGCAACCACTGACGTAAATTTAGACCTTCATTATGAGCCAAAAGACTTTAGTGACAGGTTTGCTTATGCTTTTGTCAAAATGCTCCGCCTCTTTGCTGATTTAGTATTTCGAAAACAATATGGACATCGCGCCGTTGTCCTTGAAACTGTTGCGGCGGTCCCCGGTATGGTCGGCGGCCTCCTTCAACATCTGAAATCCCTCCGCCATATACGAGATGATCAAGGATGGATAAAAATCCTGCTTGATGAAGCAGAAAACGAGCGCATGCATTTAATGACGTTTGTTGAAATTGCAAAGCCGTCAACTTTTGAGCGATTTTTGATAATGTCCGTACAAATTATCTTCTATAACTGCTTTTTCTTTTTGTATTTGCTGGCCCCAAAAACAGCGCACAGAGTTGTTGGATATTTCGAAGAGGAAGCGGTCATAAGTTACACACACTACCTCGCCGAAATTGACCAAGGCCGACACGAAAACCTTCCCGCGCCAAGGATCGCAATCGATTATTGGCAATTACCTGAAACAGCAACCCTTCGGGATGTTATTTTGGTTGTCCGTGAAGATGAAGCTGGTCACCGGGATGTAAATCACGATTTTGCAAATACCCTAATAGTTTAACAGCTAGACCATTCGATATAATGGGGAGGAAGGCTTGAGTGCCTTCCTCCCCATAAATTTATCTCAGCTTTCGTTGCGCAGGGGAGAACGCCAATCTCAAGAGTAGATCACCCGTAGGCTCCCAAACTTTTTCTTCTTGGAATTCAAACCCATACCGATCATAAAACCGCCGCCCTACACCGTTTTCTTTGAAGACATCGAGAACCAAATCCGCATGAAGGTCTTGCGCTTTATCCATAAGCATTTTTCCAGCACCCTTGCCGTGATGGTCAGGGTCGACAAAAAAGCCACCAACCTCAGATCCAATAAGTGCGATGAAACCGATTACCTTATGGTTTGAGCAGGCAACCCAAGTATCTGCATTTGGAAGATAGAGATTAGGAATATTATGACGTTCTTGATAAAAGAACGCGTCATCCATAAAAGGGTGCGCAATTCTAGATGCTTTTTCCCATACAATAAGCAAGTCTTCTAAGTCGTCGTCTTTGTATTGTCTTATTTCAATGTTCACTGCTTTTCATCCATCGATATATTTGTGGGCGAGACATATCGCCTTTAAATCTATTGATGAAATTGCCTGTCACTTGTACGTAAAGATTGAACAAAAGCGACAGTATCAAGACATCCCCACCCCGCCGTATATATCAATTGTCAGGTTGCGTTGTCTCGCATATTCCCCAGGTGTCACCCCTATGCTGCTTTTGAGGTAGCGAATTAAATGAGGTTGATCGCTAAACCCAAATTCATATGCAACATCTGCCCAGTCTATCTCTTTGGCATTTTTTTGATAGAGTTGCTCAAGCATCATTTCGAGCCGGTTTATTGATTTACATTGCTTTAACGTCAAACCAGTTACCCGGTTAAAGCTTCTCTCAAGTGTTCGTTGAGAGCAGTTTAATACCTCTCCCAAATTTGAAATGGGTACGTCATTGAATAAGGACAAAGCGCGCTGGGTAAGTTTAGCGTGTTTATCGTCTCCTCCCTGTTTAATCCAGGGTAGGAGGATTTTATCAAGAACCGCGCAGCAAGCTTCAGATGAGCCTCTTGCCTTTTTCAGTATCTCTGTTTCATCAACGGCTATGTTATCCAGCAATTCTTGTAAATTTACAGCGCAAACCTGATCGACAGCCGGTTGTCTTATGGGAAGGTTTAGAGAATATAAAGCTCCTACTTTGAATTTAACGCCAACGATCACAAGGGGTTTTGAATGATCCATCTGATATGTGTGATGGTGCGGAAACAACCAATGGCTACCGGCCCCTTTTGCGGTGATCGCCTCACAAGTATATTTATACTCTTGTTTCTTCGGCGCAATAATAAGGTGCGCGGCTGTGTCAGGAAATAATTCAGGGTATGCAACACCGATATCGCTATCGTGCTCCTTTAACAGAAACCAATATCGGTCAACCACATGTGCAACTGTCTTATGAGCGGGAGAATGTATCCATTGTATCATTTTTAATTCACAGCCATCGCCAGCACTCTAAGCTAGTGATGTACGGCTCACCTATTTATTAAACTGGCCATATGTTTCAAATTTTTTGAGGATATGGTCCATTTCTTTATCACCAATCAATTTGCCACCGCCAACTTGCAAAACACGCCAATATATCTCGCAGAGTTTTTCAACCTCTACGGCCATCGCCAATGCTTGTTTTAAATCTGGTCCCATGGCCAGCATACCGTGATTACCCATCAGACAGGCCTTGCGATCAACCATCGCATCAACAACTGCATCGCTAAGTTCTTGCGTGCCAAAAGTATAATACGGCGCACAGCGAATTGTCTTTCCCCCCGCAACCGCGATCATATAATGAAAAGACGGAATGTCATCCCCAACACATGCCAGTGTGGTGGCGAAACTTGAATGGACATGAACAACAGCTTCCGCGTCAGAACGGCTTGTATATAGATCCCTATGGAACCGCCACTCGCTGGACGGTTTCAAGCTGCCGAACACATCACCATCCATAGACATATGAACCATGTCGGTAAAGGTGCAGTCTTCATACAGCATACCCGTTGGCGTAATCAAAAAACCATCAGGCACTCGAACACTGACGTTTCCGGCCGTCCCCTGATTAAGCCCAGCTTCGTTCATCGCTCGCGCGGTATTTAGCAGTTGCTGCTTCAATGTATTGATATCAGTCACCGTAAATGGCCTCTAACTTATCGATATAGGGCGCTGTAACAATTTGTGTTTCAGTAATCAGCCCGGTGACCAACTCGTTTGGCGTTATATCGAACGCGGGATTCCTAACTTTCACACCCAATGGGGCTGTTCTTCTGGATCCAAATTCAGTGACTTCAGAGGGGTCACGTTCCTCAATTGGAATATTGAGGCCCGTAGCTGACTTCATGTCGATGGTAGAAGACGGGCATGCTACGTAAAAAGGTATGCCGTAGTAACGTGCAAGAATGGCAACGCCCAATGTGCCAATTTTGTTGGCAACGTCCCCGTTTGCCGCAACCCGGTCAGTGCCTGTAATTACTATATCAATTAACCCCTGAGACATTAAATGAGCCGCCATATTATCAGTAATAAGCGTTACATCGATGCCTGCATGCTGTAATTCCCAGGCCGTTAGGCGCGCACCTTGTAACAATGGTCGGGTCTCGTCAGCATATACCCGAAATTGCACGCCGGCATTATGGGCCATATACATGGGTGCCGTAGCCGTTCCAAGTTCAGACGTTGCCAAAGATCCCGCATTGCAATGAGTTAAGACCCCCATTCCCGGCTTTATCAAGGGCAAGCCATTTTGGCCCATGCCTCGGCAAAGGGCTTTATCTTCTTCATGAATTTGGACAGCTTCCTCAACCAACCGGACATAAAGAGCCGATGAATTTTCAGCTGATGCTTGAGCCGAAACAGCCAACATACGGCGCATTGCCCATCCCAAATTCACCGCCGTCGGTCTTGAACTGTCAAGGTAGGCGGCTCGATCTTCAAGCAAGGCTTGAAATTGATCAATGGGTTTATTTTGACTGATCTTTACCGCAACGCATAATCCGTAGGCTGCCGCAATACCGATGGCCGGGGCGCCGCGAACTTTTAATGCGTGAATAGATGCCCATACTTGCTCCGCCGTTTCTTGTTTTTCCATGACGACATCAAGCGGTAGTTGAGTTTGGTCTAGAAGGTAGAGCTCTCCATTTTTCCACTCAATTGCCCGAGGAATGGATTTAAGCATTAGATCGGTATCAGGCACAATCGCCTCCCTGCTCACAAAAAAGGGGTAAGCAATATACCTACCCCTTCTGTTTAAAGGAACGCAATCGAAATCAGGTGACAATGCGTCCGTAACGAACAGAGCTTTGACCTTTTTTGATATCAAAAGACGGCATAACCATCACACAGTTATCATAGGGCGTTGCGACCGGTGTCTCTCCGTCATGGCCATAAACTGTTCCCGCCTTTTCAACTACTTCCATTCCAAAATACGGAACTACGTACTTAAAATCATCCGTCTGAACGGTGTAAGGACCGCTCACTTCGACAAACACCTGCTCTTCCTTGTCAGCCGCAGTTGGCCCAAACCGGCTGGCAAAGTCGTCTGAAATCATGCCAAACTCTCCCAGCAATTGGTAGACCGATTTAATTGCTAAATCGGCAGCGCTTTTTTCCCAATGAGTACCACATTCAATTAGCAACGCGTTCTTTGAACTCTCTGGATTAATGAAATCACCATAATCCCTCATGCGTGTTCCGTTGTTATGTCCCGCATCTGAAATCACATATTTAGGAAGAGCAATTTTGCGGGCGTAGTCCCGGCCTTTCGATAATGGACCTGCCATCATCAACGGATCTTTTGAGGTAAGCATGGAATGAATATCAAATAAATAATCCACTTGTTCCACAATCGGACGTACTGCGCGTGCGCGTCGGAGTTCAACGCTATCACGCGGACCGTCCAGCGTTTCGGCTGTCCAGACCCTATTGAAATCTTCATCGACAAATCGAGATTTGGTTGGATCGTTCGGATTAAAACTCTCAAACGCTGCAATGTTCATAAACGCCAATGTCAATTTTCCTTTAAGGGGCCTGACGTTTTGTTTGAATAAATGATCAACGGCAATTGCGCCGCAAAGCTCGTTCCCATGAACGACAGCACTGATCATTACATGTGGTCCATCAACACCGGAATCAAACGTTGATATGTAATCCACCCCCGTGTTCCCTTGTTTGTAGGGCGAGATATCTGGCGCTTGGATTTCAATATCAAATACTGGAGTTGTTTCTTCTGTCATTTTTATTTTCCATTTGAGAGTGTTATAGGGCCCCTGCTGATCCGAAATTCTCAGCAACATACTTTTTAAGATGAGTAACAAAAATCCGGGTAATTTCTGAAGGCGGCTGGTTTACCGGGAATGCAAATGCATAGGCATAATTCATAGAATGGCGAAATGGTCTTATTGCCAATCCCAGCTTTCTGTGCCGTTCTGCGGTTATTTCGTTTACAATTGTAATTCCCAGCCCTTCTTCCACA
>CAJXWA010000092.1 GCA_913062525.1 uncultured Alphaproteobacteria bacterium
AATATAAACTTAGACTAGACGAGGGGCAGCTTGAATGGCATATTCCCCTTTAATTCATACGGTTTTCTGACGGAAGAAGAATACTATGGCAACGCTTGGTACATTGCTATTTACATGGTGGAAGGGCGAACAGGTCGGCGAAGATCAGTTTGGCAACCGCTATTTTAAAGAAAAAGGCAAACCAACGGGTCCTTTTGGACGGATACGTCGATGGGTCGTCTATAAAGGCGAACCAGAAGCATCGAAAGTACCGGCTGCATGGCATATTTGGTTGCACTACACGACAGATATGCTGCCAGAACAACAAGCCGTTGTTCAAAATAGCTGGGAAGAAGAACATTTGCCGAACCTTACGGGGACGCAGCATGCCTATCATCCGGGTGGATCAGTTGCAGCAAGTGGCACACGTCAAAAAAGTACAGCAGACTATGAAGCTTGGAAGCCTGAATAAGGACTTCTTAAAAGTAACAAAATAAATGGGGGCGGAAATTGGGAAATAATATTGTTGAAACTATAATCGGGGGCGTTGTCCTCGCATTTGCAACGATCTTTCTTGTTTTCGCATACAGAACTGCCGATTTGGGGGCCACTAATGGTGGCCTTAATCTGATCGCAAAGTTCGATCAGATCGATGGTTTGAATATCGGTAGTGATGTTCGAATGAGCGGCATCAAGGTAGGTACAATTACCAGTCAGATACTAGACCCAGAAACCTACCAAGCCGTCGTTGGCATCAGTATTCGCGATAACATCCATTTACCTGAAGACACAGCGGCAAAAGTCGCGGCAGAAAGTCTTCTTGGGGGAAGTTATCTCGACTTATCGCCAGGCGGTGCTGAAGATATGCTCGAAAACGGTGACGAAATTATTTACACTCAAAGTTCTCTGAACTTGATGGATCTAATTGGGCAAGCAATT
Source organism: uncultured Alphaproteobacteria bacterium (assembly GCA_913062525.1). Taxonomy (GTDB): domain Bacteria; phylum Pseudomonadota; class Alphaproteobacteria; order Sneathiellales; family Sneathiellaceae; genus Sneathiella. Next base: position 919 of record CAJXWA010000092.1, read on the forward strand.
TTTAGCTCAAGTGATAGCGACAAATAGAGCGGCGCTGATTTTCTTCTTTAAACAACGAAATGGCGCATCGCGTATGACTTTTAAATCCTGCGTATCCGTTCTGTCATTTTTGACGGCATTGGCCGTTGCAGGCAATGCCGTTGCAGAAAACAATGTGGGTGTGGCCGCAGTACTTCGGACCCTAGATAAAGTCACTGCACGAACACTTGATTTGACCATTGGAATTGATGAGACAGTGTCCTACGGTACATTGAACATCACTGTCCGGAAATGTTTGAAACGTCCACCAGAAGAAACACCAGAAACATCTACTTTTCTTGAAATTGATGAGCGTCAACAAGACGAAGAGCCCATACCCCTATTTATGGGGTGGATGTTCGCGTCGAGCCCGGCTTTAAACGCGCTAGAGCATCCGGTTTATGATGTTTGGGTGATTGACTGCAAGATGTCTGATGGCGAACTATCAAAAGGTAGCAACTGAAAATCAGCAGTTACGGCCAAGGCTTTATCTAATAAGCGATGGTATTCCTCTCGCGGGATTTCAACAGCCCCTAATGAGGCGAGATGATCGGTCAAAAACTGTGTATCAAGTAGCTTGAAACCGCCATGTTTAAGCCGTGCAACAAGAGCCGTGAGCGCAATTTTGCTAGCATCTTTCTCTCTTGAAAACATACTCTCGCCGCAGAAAACACCCGCAAATGAAACGCCGTAAAGCCCTCCGACTAACACGTCGCCATTCCAACACTCGATAGAATGGGCGTTTCCTTGCAAATGTAGTTCCGTATATAAATCGAGGATTGTGCGATTGATCCAAGTGCTGGGTCGGTCTTCTACAGTGGCTGCGCATTCTTTCATAATCTGCCGGAAACAGGTGTCGACGGTAATTTTGAAAGGTTCTTGTCTAATTTTTTTGCGAAGGCTTTTTGAGACATGAAAGTCTTCTAGCGGAAAAATTCCGCGCTTCTCTGGATCGACCCAGAATATTTCTGGGTCGTCCTGAGTTTCCGCCATGGGGAAAATCCCATGCGTGTAAGCGTTGAGAAGTATCTCGGGTGTTAAAGCTGTCATGTAATTACAGAGAAGCGACTAATTACCGCTTTTCCTCAATAAATTTTTCAAGCCAATGGATATTGTAATCACCTGAAATGAAGTCCTCGTTTTCAATGAGAGCTTGATGCAGTGGCAAGGTTGTTTTAATTCCGCCGATAACAAATTCTTCTAACGAGCGTTTCAAGCGCATAAGGCATTCCTGCCGGTTTGCACCATGAACAATAAGTTTAGCAATCAAACTATCGTAATAGGGAGGGACATTGTATCCAGCGTATAGGGCTGAATCAACGCGGACACCTAAACCACCTGGCGCATGAAAATCAAGAACTGGTCCCGGGCATGCTGCAAATGTGTCTGGATCTTCCGCAGTGATACGGCATTCAATGGAATGACCATTAAATTTGATATCATCTTGCGTCAGCGTGAGTTTATGGCCAGCAGCAACTTTGATTTGCTCGCGCACAAGATCGATGCCCGTTACCATTTCCGTAACCGGATGCTCCACCTGCAAACGCGTATTCATTTCAATGAAATAAAACTCGTCGTTTTCATACAAGAACTCGATCGTTCCCACGCCTTCATAATTCATGTCCCGTATGGCATCGGCTACAGTTTTACCAATTTTTTCACGAAGTTCGGCTTTAAGAGCAGGGGACGGGGTCTCTTCTAGCGCTTTTTGATGGCGGCGTTGCAGAGAGCAATCACGTTCGCCTAAATGGACAACATTGCCTTGACCATCTGACAGAACTTGAATTTCAATGTGGCGAGGTGTGCTCAAATATTTTTCGATATAAACTGCGTTATCACCAAAAGCCAACTGGCTTTCGGCTCGTGCAGATGAGAATGCTTCTGAAAGGTCAGCAGCTGTTGCAGCCACTTTCATGCCGCGTCCACCGCCGCCCGCAGATGCTTTAATGATTACCGGATAGCCAATTTCTTCAGCCACAGGTATTGCATCTTCAATGGTGAGAACTTCACCGTCAGATCCGGGCACACACGGGACACCAAATTTCCTCATCGTGACCTTGGCCGCAATTTTGTCGCCCATCAGGCGGATGTGATCAGCGGACGGGCCGATGAACTTAATTCCGTGAGCAGTTACGATATCAACGAATTTCGCGTTTTCCGACAAAAAGCCGTAACCCGGATGAATGCCATCAGCATTTGTCACTTCAGCTGCTGAAATGATTGCTGGCATATTCAAGTAACTGGCCGCAGGACTTGGCGGTCCAATACAAACGCTTTCATCTGCCAGACGAACATGCATTGCATTGGCATCCGCTTCTGAATGGACGGCAACAGTCCGAATTCCCATCTCCCGACAGGCGCGATGAATACGAAGGGCAATTTCGCCGCGGTTCGCGATGAGGATTTTTTTCAACATGTTATGCTATTCCACTCACTCAATAATGACGAGAGGTTGACCAAATTCCACTGGCTCTGAATCGCCGATCATAATGTCGACAATTTTTCCGCCTTTAGGGGCTGGAATTGGGTTCATTGTTTTCATGGCTTCAACGATCAAAAGCGTTTGGCCTTGTGCAACAGTGTCGCCAATTTTAACGAATACAGGAGCACCAGGCTCTGCAGACATATAGGCTGTTCCGACCATGGGTGACTTAACGGCACCTGGATGGCTAGATGGATCAGCAGAAGTTGCAACTTCTATAGGGGCTGCAACTGGGGCTGCCACAGGAGCAGCTGCTACCATTTGCGGTGCTGCGGCAACGGTAGCTAAACCGGTTGATCCACGAGAAACTCGTAAGCGGCTGTTGCCACTTTCAATTTCAATCTCGCCCAAACCAGTTTCATTCATGATTTCCGCCAGCTCGCGGATGACGTCGCGGTCGATATCAAGTTTACTCATCGTTTTCGACTTTTCATTTTCTATTGTTCAAAATAATTTGCTAGTGCATCAATGGCTAGCATATAGCTATTGGCACCAAATCCACATATTACACCAATGGCAACAGCAGATATAAAACTGTGGTGCCTGAATTCTTCCCGGGCAAACGTATTTGACAAATGGACCTCAACACAAGGTAGGCCTACTGCTTTCAGCGCATCGTGCAACGCCACAGATGTGTGCGTGAACGCGCCAGCATTTATGACAATCCCGTCCTGCGACTTGGCAGCACTATGAATTGCATCTAGAAGCTCACCCTCGTGATTGCTTTGTACAAACCTGAGATCAAATCCATGATTTGAACAGCGACTTTCGCACAATCCCTCAATATCTTTCAAGGTTGTGTGCCCATAAATCTCTGGTTCACGCGTACCAAGCAAATTCAAGTTCGGCCCATTTATGACAAGAACTGATTTTCCCATTTCCACCCCTAATTGGCTAACAGCCAGTAAGTAGTCTGCTCACTTATAAAGAACTTTTTAACGATGATAAAGCTGAACAGGATAATATTACAAATAAAGTGCTGCATTGGTGTTGAAGGTGGTTGCAACAGCGGCGTCCTGCACCCATAATCTCGGCAATATCGATCTCTTAATTTAAAACTCTGTAAGGTAAATTCGATGAACCTCACGATAAATGGGGAAGAACGGCAATATGACCGATCCCTGACTATTGATGAACTGCTGGCATCTCTTGAACTTGTTGGCGGAAAAGTCGCCATTGAGCGAAATTTGGAAATTGTGCCAAAATCAACATATGCCCAAACAGAACTTAAAGATGGCGATAAGCTGGAAATAGTTCATTTTATCGGTGGCGGAAATACCCATAGCGCCGATGATGACAGTTTTGAAGTTGCGGGACAGAAGCTGAAATCAAGATTGATCGTTGGAACGGGTAAATATAAAGATTTCGAAGAAACCAAATTGGCCATTGAAGCCTCCGGCGCTGATATGGTGACGGTTGCTGTTCGGCGGGTAAATATCACTGACAGAAGTCAGCCGATGTTGGTGGATTATGTGGATCCGACCAAATACACCTATCTTCCAAATACAGCCTTTTGTTATACGGCTGATGAAGCGCTTCGGACATTACGTCTAGCCCGTGAAGCTGGCGGTTGGGACCTTGTTAAGCTGGAAGTTCTCGGCCACGAGAAGACTTTATACCCAAACATGATTGAAACACTCAAAGCTGCTGAAACGTTGATCAGCGAGGGCTTTAAGGTGATGGTCTATTGTTCTGATGACCCAATTATGTGTCTGGAGCTAGAGGCCATGGGCTGCGTGGCGATTATGCCTCTTGGCGCGCCAATTGGTTCGGGCCTTGGAATTCAAAACCCAGTTAGCATCGGCATTATCAAAGATCAAGCCAACGTGCCTGTGATTGTCGATGCCGGTGTCGGTACGGCGTCTGATGCCACTCTTGCAATGGAACTTGGATGTGACGGCGTTTTGATGAATTCAGCCATCGCCCATGCAACCAATCCCATTATCATGGCATCTGCCATGAAAGATGCGGTAACTGCTGGACGGAAATCGTTTTTGGCGGGTCGCATGCCCCGTAAAAAATTCGCTGACGCAAGCTCACCGCTGGCAGGGCTTATTTGATTATTTCAAAAGTCTAGAACAACAGAAGGTGGGGTTATGCTCCGCCTTCTTTCATGATATCCACGAGTTCATCAGCGCGGGTGTCTAATCGATCGAGAAACGATCTGATTGTTGCGACCTCTGATTTTGAAAAACCATCCAGTAATCTGGTTTCAAATTCTAAGGCTAGAGGCCCAATAGCTCGCAATATTTCCTCACCGGCGTCTGTAAGCTGCAACGCAAAAGCGCGTCTGTCATGAGCGGTGACTTTTCGTTCTAGTCGCCCGCGTTTTTCCAATTTATCAATAGCTCGGCTGATATTGACCTTATCGAGTGATGCGAGGTCTCCCACCTCACGGGCTGTAAGCCCCGGTGTCTCACCAATAATGGCAATAACTCGCCATTCATGGATGGAGACCTCAAATTGGCGAGAGTATCTCTCCGCCAGAGACCGACTTATAATTCCAGATAATTTGGTTAACCTGTAGGGTAGGAAATTACTAAGTGCTAGCCGATTGAGTGTTTTCGATATGGCCATATCAGTTCGTTACCGCCGAAGCCTTTTTCGCTCGTGCTGCTGCAACCATCTCTTTCATAGTTGATGCGGGTATGGCACCGGCAGCGAGTTCCCCGCCGATGACAAATGCTGGTGTCCCTGTGATATTGAGTGAATTTGCAAGCTGGTATGTTTTCTGGATTTTCACGGAAATCTCCTCATCATCAATGTCTTTGAGGAGCTGGTCTGTGTTTAATCCACTATCTGCTGCAATTTGCATAATACGGCCTTTACTCAGCCCGCCGCGCACTTTCATTAGATTATCATGGAATTCCATGTATTTATTTTGTTTTTCAGCCGCAATGGCAGCCCGTGTGGCGAGAACAGAATCTTCGCCAAGGATTGGGAATTCTTTTAAGACTAGGCGGATATTGCCATCTTCTTCGACTGTTTTAATTAAGTCGCCGTAAGCCCGTTTACAATAGCCGCAGCGGTAATCGAAAAACTCTACGATTGTCACATCACCGTTTGGATTTCCAGCAACATAGCTATATCCATCATTCTCCAACTCACCCATGTAGGCCGCAAGGTTTTTGGATTTTTCTTCGGCTTCCTCGCGAGCTTCTTGGACTTGAAGTCGCTGAATGACTTCCCGGATAACTTTGGGATTTTCAAGCAGGTAGTTTCGAACCTGACTACCAAATTCGACGTCCTTTTTGGCGTAACCATATTGATATAAGTTAAAACCAATCAGGCCGGTAAGTGTTACAAATAGAAGTCCGCAAAGGATCACTATTCTGGTAGAGCTGTTCATAACGGTTATTCCTACGAAAATTTACGTATTGAAATCTTTAAAGGATTTCTCTTGATTTTCAAAGCACAAGCCTGTGATTTGGTCTCTAATTTTTCTTCCGCAGTCGCGTTGCGAGGGTAATAATGTCATCCGCCCGCAAAAAACCAGGAGTTCCGGGTTTCATCAACTGGTGGACTCGTTTAGCGTGGAAAACAGCTTTTTTCCCTTGTTTAAGCAGAAGAAATCGTTCTGCTGTGGCAAGTGCAAGGTTTGCTGTGTCACCTGCACGGCTATAGGCAATGGCAAGTTGGTTCCATGTGCCCGCCCGGTAGGGGCCGTAAAACACGCTGTCTTTTAGAACATTGATTGCCTCCGCATCATCCTCAGCATATCCAGTGGCCAACAATACCGTCCCATATAATGTAAGAATCAACGGCTCTTTCGGTAAATATGTTGCAGCCAATCTCAAAGGTTCAACCGCACTTACAGGATCTCCATTTTCAAATAACATTTGTCCCTTCAACTCATGGAAAAAAGGATTTTCTGGAAATTCAGTTAGAAGGCTTTCAATTTCGATTTCAGCTAAATCAATCTTTGGGTACTTAAAATAAGCGATGGCACGTGCATATCGTGCGGATGCGCTTTGATCCGAATGAGGGTATTTTCTGAGAGTTTTACTAAGGGATTTTGTAAATCCATACAGTTTTGCCTGAACCCGTTTAAGGGCTTCTATTTCCAGAGGGGAATCCGGTACATCCCTAAATTTGGACGCTTCAACACGGTATTTGAGAGAGGAGACACGATCCTGACTAATGGGATGACTGCGCCAATAGGGATCAACTTTGCCAACGTAGATTTGTTCCGCTTTTCCGAGAATTTGCAGGAACTCCAACATTCCTTTACCGGAACTGTGGGTTGCTTCCAAATATCGCATGGAAGCCTGATCGGCTGAGGATTCTTGTTGGCGGCTGTATTTCAAGAAGGATTTTTGCGCAATTCCTTCCGCCCCGCCAACAACGGCAGCACCAGCTTTACCGCCGCCTGCAAACACCGCGGCAGCGCCCAATATATATCCCAAAATAGATTTTGCCGTGGCGTTTTTAAGGGCATCTTGAGTTCGGGAAAGGTGACTACCTGCAATATGCCCAGTCTCATGGGCTATAATCCCTTTTAACTGTCCGGGACTTTCAACTCTTTCCAACAATCCTGTAAAAAAGAACATCCGCTGCCCGCCAGCAACAAAGGCATTTATAACCTTATTGTTGATCAAATGAATGGAAACATCATTGCTATTTAAGCCCGCCGCAGTGAAGAGAGGGCTTGCGTACGACCGCAGGGTATGTTCAATTTCAGCATCACGAATAAATGCCAAACCTGAATTTTTCGCAAAAGCTAGCTGCGCGGGGAAAAGGGCAACCAACATGATTGAAAAAGATAAAAGTATGCGCTTGATCAAAAAAACCACCTCTTTGTTTCGATCTAAAGTTAAGAACCAAATCGCTCGCAGTCAATGGAATGATATCACAAGTTTGTGTGTGGCAGGCTCTCTTCTATTGCTTGCGGCTTGTGATACGGTTGATCCAAAACAGATTGGAGCCGTTGATAGTGTCGATGGACCTTTAGGCGGCGTGGCATCAGATGAGCCACGGGCGACACTGATCGCGCAAGATATCCTTTCATCAGGCGGAACTGCGGCAGATGCTGCAACGGCATTGTATTTCACACTGGCTGTAACTTATCCAATTGCAGGGTCTCTTGGCGGCGGGGGCGAGTGCATTACTTATAACCGTGAAAGTAATAAACTTGAGAATTTGAAATTCCCGGTTGGATTGGCAAAAGCGGGCGGCGAAATCGGGGTTCCTGGAAATATTCGTGGGTTCTCAGCTCTTCACGCACGCCATGGCAGAATGAGCTGGTCATCTGTATTGGCGCCAGCGGAAAAATTAGCAAATTTTGGGGAAAGTATGTCCCGTGCGCAGCATGCAGCCATGGTTTCCAGTAGCAGCAAAGTCCAATTCGATGCGGGTTTATCAAAACTGTACTTAAATGAAGATGGTTCCTTGAAAAAGGAAGGCACAAAGATCCAACAAGTGCGTTTGTCATCAATTTTGAGTAACCTCAGAACCAACGGCGGCGCTTTTTTCTACGGCGGCACAATGGCAAAGGCCTTCATTGATGATGCAAATTTTGTTGGCGGTAAGCTAACCACTACGGATCTGATATATTACAGACCTGCTTGGCAAGATGCCGCTACATTTACCAATGGCGTGATTACAATTGGCACATCTGTGGGTCCTCAAGGAGCTCTATATCAGGAAGTTTGGCAGAAAATATATTCTGGAAAAGGCGTTCTGCATCTCAATCAGGATATCAACCTTACCAAACTGGCTGAGGCCTCTGCGTCCTCATTTCAAAAATATGCCAACTATAATCCTTTTGGTGCTGGCGGAATGACGTCTTTTGTAACGGCTGATAATGAAGGCAACGCCGTTTCTTGTCTTGTGGGCCTTGGAAAACCTTTTGGATCTGGAAAAACTGGTGATATTTCCGGAATTGTTATGGCGTCTGCTTTGGGTGACAAAGAAGCCGAATTCCCAACGGCACCCGTTGTGATGGTCAATCTGGTCAATAAGGATTTATACTTCGCCGGAGCCGCTACAGGCGGCATTGCGGGCACATTAAGTTCTGTCTACACTGCCCTTAAAATCTTTGGAGAGGATCAACCTCTCGAGACTGCAATAAGTGCTCCGCGTGTTTTCACTATGGGGCAAGGGCTTCCGCTTTTGTACGAGCCAAAGGTTATGCCAGACGATCTAACTACAATCGTAAAGCAACATCCTGTCGCAATAGAAGTTGAAAGACTTGGTAAAGTGAATTCGGTATACTGCAAAAATGGTAAGCTGAACCAGTGTCAGTCCCGTGCAGATCCGCGTGGATACGGCCTGTCTTTGATCCAGCGATAATATAACCCCGAATTTAAAGTATAGGTGCAATTGTGAAGCATACGTCTCGCGGAGATGTGTCTCCCTTTCTTGCTATGGAAGTCTTAAAGGCTGCCAACGCTCGAGAGTCCCAAGGAAAAACTGTTTATCATATGGAGGTGGGGCAACCTGCCACCTCGGCTCCAGCCCCCGTTTTAGAGGCGGCTAAGAACGCATTAGATACAAAATCTATAGGTTATACTGAAGCTCTCGGAATTCCGCCGCTTCGGCAGGCCATTGCCAATCACTACCGGGAAATGTACGGCATTGATTTGGATCCCAAACGTGTTGTCGTGACAACTGGTTCATCAACCGGGTTTCTTCTCTCGTTTTTGTCCTTGTTTAATCCAAAAGATCATGTTGTTCTCGCTGAACCGGGGTATCCTGCTTATCGAAATATTTTAGGATCAGTAGATGTGGAGGCCGTAGGTCTTCCCTGCGGTCCTGAAACTAATTTTCAGCCAACTCCAGAACTAATCGATGCTATCGAGGGCCCGCTTCATGGGTTGCTTGTGGCAAGTCCTGCAAATCCTACGGGAACGATGCTAACGCCGGACGAGCTTGAAAAGTTGATCAAATATTGTCACGGCCGGGGAATGCATTTCATTTCTGATGAAATCTACCATGGTCTGACGTATGGACAAAAAGCGGTGTCAGCTCTGTCCTACAGTGACGATGTTATTATCATAAACTCATTTTCAAAATATTTTTCAATGACCGGCTGGCGGCTTGGCTGGATGATCGTCCCTGAAGATTTACTAGGGTCCATTGAACGGCTGTCCCAAAGCATGTTTATTTCGGCGCCAGCCCTCAGCCAATATGCAGCCTTGGCAGCCTTTGACTGTAAAGATGAGCTAGAAGGTTACATCCACAACTATGCCAAAAACCGTGAAATCTTACTGCGAGAGCTCCCAAAAATGGGACTCGATAAATTCGCAGAAGCACATGGCGCCTTTTACATTTATGTAAACGTAAGCCACTTAACGGATGATAGTTTGAAGTTCTGCCAAAGAATGTTGAATGAATGCGGTGTTGCAGCAACGCCAGGCCTTGATTTTGATCCGCACCGGGGACATGAATATATACGGCTGTCATTTGCTGGGGCAACGGAAGATATTGAAGGGGCTGTTATCGCTCTTCGAAAATGGCTAAGTTAGAAAACTAAAAAATAATCATAAAAAAAGGAGCCTGTTTTCACAGGCTCCTTTTTTATTTATGAACTCTTGCGGCTCCACCAACCTTTGCGGGCTGGTTTCTTCGGCGCTTCGTCCGCCGGTGGCGTCACGCTTTCTTGCACGAGTGCAGGAACAGGTTGAGTTGCCTCAGGTTCCTTTACTGCAGGTACGGGAACAGGTGTTTCTGCCTGTTCGACAACCTTTGGTGCTTCTTTTTTAACGGGCTTAACCTTTTCAACAGCGGGTTCAACCGGAGCTGCTATTTTAGTTTCCGCAGGCGCTACTTTCTCTTCAGAAACCGCCTCAGAAGACTCCGGACTTTTCCGACGGGGGCTTCTCCGTCGCCGGGGACGCACCTTTTCAGTTTTCTCTTCCTCATTTTCAGAAGATACAACCGATGCCTCCGCTTTTACATCAGAAGCACTTTCTTCAGTTTTACTGTCATCCGTTTTATCGTCGGTCGCTTTTGGCGTCCGGCGACGTGTGCGGCGACGTGCCGGTTTCTTTACCGGTGTTGCTTCCGTTTTGTCTTCTGGCGTTATTTCAACTGACCGGGCCTCAATAATTTGAGGAGGCTCAAGGTCAGAAGTATCACCATCCGCTGAGATGATCGGAATAATAACAATTTCTGGTTCCATCGCAGGCGATTGATCAGATTTTGCCTCTGCTTCAGTTTCTTCAGAAGAAACTGGGCGTGACCGACGACGACCGCCGCGTTTACCTCTACGGCGTTTACGGGGTTCTTCATCATCCTCTGAAGAGGTGTTTACAGAAGTATCATCTGCAGACGCATCTGCGTCAGCGTCTGTATCTGGAATTTTATCTCCAGAAACGTTTTCTGCAGTTTCATCTGTTTCTACTTCAGTCGGATCACCTTGATCGTCGCGACCTTTACGGCGTCTGCGACGTCTGCGACGTTTTGCTGAGTTGCTTTCTTTTTCTGGCTTCTCTTCATCGGCTTCGTCTTCAGTTTCGATGATATCTGGAAGATCCAGTATAGGAATTGATGGCGTTGTGGTTATAGGAGTTGCTGCCTGCGAAGGCTCCGTCGCGGACTTCTCACGCTCAATACTATGATCGTTCAAATTCAACGTCGGATCTGCCAAAATGACAATTGTCAGTCCATAAGTGGTTTCTAGCTCTTGAATAACAGAACGTTTCTGGTTCAAGAGGTAAATGGCAACTTCTGTATTAACAGTTACGCAAATCCGAGAACTCCGCTCCCGTACACCTTCTTCTTCAAGTGTTCGGATGATAAGCAGAGCTGTTGATTCCGTCGACCGTACAAAACCAGACCCACCACAAGTGTGACAAGTGTTAGTGCTGGTTTCAAGGAATGACGGGCGCAAACGCTGCCGAGACATTTCTAGCAATCCAAATGGACTGATGCGTCCAACTTGAATGCGAGCTCTGTCTGATTTTAGGCAGTCCTTTAAGCGACGTTCGACGGCTTTATTATTGCGGTTGTCATCCATGTCGATGAAATCAATGACGACCAAGCCAGCCAAGTCGCGCAAGCGCAACTGACGGGCCATTTCTTCAGCCGCTTCAAGATTAGTTTTAACAGCTGTATCTTCAATGTTCCGCTCTTTGGTAGCTTTACCTGAGTTCACATCTACAGACACAAGAGCTTCTGTTGGATTGATGACAATGTAACCACCAGATTTCAATTGAACTTCTGGATTATACATTGAGACAAACTGCTGCTCTACCTGAAAACGGTGGAACAACGGAATGCGGTCCCGATAGGGTTGAACTTTTTTAGCATGGCTTGGCATAAGCTTACGCATAAAGTCCTTGGCGATCCGATAACCTTCTTCGCCTTCAACCAGAATTTCACCAATTTCTTTTGAATAAAGGTCACGAATAGACCGTTTAATCAGATTGGCTTCTTCATAAACACAACTTGGTGCAATGGATTTAAGCGTGATTTCACGAATATCATCCCAAAGACGTAGCAGGAACTCATAGTCCCGTTTAATCTCGAGTTTAGTGCGGTTGAGACCCGCAGTTCTAATGATAACACCGACGCCTTCTGGAACTTCCAGTTCGGTAGCGATTTTCTTTAAACGTTTCCGATCCGCAGGGTTGCTGATCTTACGGCTAATTCCGCCGCCGCGTCCTGTGTTTGGCATCAATACACTGTACCGGCCAGGCAAAGAGATATAACTGGTAAGGGCTGCGCCCTTGTTACCACGTTCTTCTTTTACCACTTGGATAAGCAAAATTTGACGACGTTTGATTACATCTTGAATTTTGTAGTGCCGTTTGTAGTTCGATTTGCGAGTGTGTTCGACTTCATCATCGCCGCCAAGATTTTCAACGACATTATCGCCGTCAGTCCCG
>CAJXWA010000093.1 GCA_913062525.1 uncultured Alphaproteobacteria bacterium
GGCGAGAGGAAACTCTCGCCCATTATTATTTATTCGCCAGTAATTAACGGGGCTGGGCGAATATGTTGCGCTAAATGTAACAGGGGGGAAAATGAGTAACACTTCACCAAATGATGGCCCACTTAGCTCGAATGAGCTTGAGGATCTAGTGGCCTCGACGGACACAGGTGGTCGCTCACCTGATAGTCGGTCAATTGCAATGCTAATGGCAGGTATAGCACTTGTCTGGGCGTTATGGCAGGTGTGGATCGCATCTCCATTGCCTTATATGATAGGTTTTGGCGTTTTTTCAGGACGAGAAGCACGGCCGATCCATCTGGGATTTGGTATGTTCCTAGCGTTTCTGGCCTACCCCGCCTTTAAAAATTCTCCGCGTCATCGGGTGCCCTTTGCTGATTGGATATTGGCAACGATAGGAACTCTATGTTCACTTTACATATTTGTTTTTGATAGTGCATTGGCAGATTCCATATTCGGCACACGATTAAGCGATCGACCTGGCAATCCAAATACGACTGATATTGTCGTTGCAAGTGTCGGTATAATTATGTTGCTTGAAGCAACCCGCCGAGCACTTGGACCACCGCTTACGGTGGTTGCAATCGTTTTCCTTGGTTACACATTTATGGGTCCATACGCTCCGGGTTTCCTTGCATGGAAAGGTGCCAGTTTTGGTGCCGTAGCCGATCACCAGTGGCTATCATCTGAAGGCGTTTTTGGTATTGCACTGGGCGTGTCTACTGGTCTTGTTTTCCTTTTCGTTTTGTTTGGCGCTTTGCTGGATAAAGCGGGCGCCGGCAACTATTTCATTAAAGTTGCTTTCTCTTTGATGGGGCATATGCGCGGCGGACCTGCGAAGGCCGCTGTTGTTGCATCTGGTATGACGGGTTTGATATCCGGCTCATCCATCGCAAATGTGGTGACAACCGGTACATTTACAATCCCAATGATGAAACGTGTGGGCTTTTCCGCTGAGAAAAGTGGCGCGGTTGAGGTGGCATCTTCTGTAAACGGTCAAATCATGCCGCCTGTCATGGGCGCAGCTGCGTTCTTGATGGTCGAATATGTGGACATCAGTTATTTTGAAGTTGTCACACATTCATTTGTTCCGGCGATTATTTCATATATTGCGCTGGTTTATATTGTGCATCTGGAAGCCTTGAAAAATGATATGCATGGCCTTCCACGTGCCAACGAGCCTAAGCCATTAAAACAGGGCTTGCTTGCGATGGGTATTACCATTTCATCCATCTTTATTTTAGCTGGCGGCACTTATTATCTATTCTCGTTATTTGAAGCCTTGGGCTCGACGACAAATAGATTGATTGCAATTGCTATTGTTTTTGCTCTTCAAGGTGTCTTTTTCTTTGGCGTGAAAAAACAAGTTAAAGATCCAGGCGTTCTGACATGGGTAATCTCTTCCGGGGCCATTGTGTTGTGTAATGTGGTTATTGGAGCCTTTGGTATATTCTTTGTTGTTGGATTAGTGACAAGCTTGGCAGGATCAACATTGGCCCCCTGGATTTTGGGTGCAATGATCATTATCGCCTACGTATATTTGGTATCCATATGTGCGAAAGTACCTGATCTTGTGATGGATGATCCAAACGCACCTATTGACGCGTTACCGGATCCAAAGCCAACTATTCTGGCAGGCCTTCATTTCTTGCTTCCTGTTGGTGTTTTGATTTGGTGTTTGATGGTTGAACGGCTGTCACCAGAACTTTCAGCTTTTTGGGCTGTCGCATTGATGATTTTCATCTTGCTGACCCAGCGTCAAATTTTCGCCTTTTTCAGAAAAGAACAACAGCACGGCAAATTGAAGCAAGGCTTCGACGAGCTGATTGATGGATTGATCTCAGGTGCCAGAAACATGATCGGCATTGCAATTGCAACGGCTGCCGCCGGTATTATTGTGGGAACAGTCTCGCAAACTGGTGTTGGATTGGTGCTTGCGGAACTGGTTGAGTTCTTAAGCCAGGGTCAGATTATTCTGATGCTGATCTTTACTGCAATTCTAAGCCTTATTCTTGGTATGGGGCTTCCGACAACGGCAAACTACATCGTGGTTTCATCGCTTTTGGCCCCTGTTATTGTTAGTCTCGGTCAACAAAATGGACTTATTGTCCCGCTCATCGCCGTTCATTTGTTTGTCTTCTATTTTGGGATTATGGCGGATGTGACACCGCCGGTTGGATTAGCGTCCTTTGCCGCAGCCGCGGTCTCTGGTGGAGATCCAATTCGAACAGGATTTATTGCGTTTTTCTATTCCCTTAGAACTGCAATTCTGCCCTTCCTGTTTATTTTCAACACTGACTTGTTGTTGATTAATGTAACCCCGCTTGAGGGCGTATTCGTGTTCATTGTTGCGACGGCAGCCATGCTGCTATTTACGGCAGGTACGCAAGGATACTTCTTGGCAAAGTCTAAAATTTGGGAATCTGCGTTGTTGATTCTGATTGCATTTACGTTGTTCCGGCCAGGGTTCTGGATGGATATGATTGTTCCTCCGTTTGATCATGCAGCACCGTCTAATATTGCGAGTGCTTTTGGTGGCGTGGAAACGGGAGCTGAAGTTCGTCTGATAGTTCTTGGGGAGAATGATGTTGGCGATCCAATAAACATCACTGCAGTTTTGCCAATTGAAGCAGACGGCAGCGGAGCTGAGCGCCTTCAGGCACTTGGTTTGGAAGTTTTGATCGAAGGGGAAAACGTAATCATTGATGACGCCGCTTTTGACAGCATTGCTCAAAAAGCAGGTCTGGATTTCGATCAAAAAATTCAATCTGTTTTATTACCCTCTAACCAACCTGCGAAAAGTTGGCTTTATCTGCCTGCACTCTTTCTTCTTGGTTTCATTGTACTGCTTCAGCGCCGGCGTAACGGAACGCCACTTGCTAAAACAGTTCCAGTTTCATAACGGGGGTATCAAACATGTTTAAACACATTCTTCTAGCGGTGGACCTTGAAGCCAAGGAAACTTGGGAAAAGATGGTGCCCGAAGCCGTTTCATATGCAACCCACTCTGGTGCGACCTTGCATGTGATGACAGTGTTGCCTGATTTTGGCATGAGTATTGTTGGATCTTTTTTCCCAAGGGATCACGAAGAAAAAATGCTTCAGGAAATGAATGTTCGACTTCATGATTTTGTGAAGGAACATATTCCGGCGGAAATCAAGGTACAACATATCGTGGGGCATGGCAGCGCATATGAAGAAATTCTTCGTGTTCAGAAGAAGATCTCCTGTGATCTGATTATTATTGGTGCCCATAGACCGTCAATGCAGGACTATCTGTTGGGTCCCAATGCTGCCCGGGTTGTCCGGCACGCAGAATGTTCAGTGATGGTTGTTAGAGAGTAATAACTGATCAAACACAAAAAAACGGCCCGTTAATCCGGGCCGTTTTTTTTGTCTGAAAAATTATTTCAGTGTTTCAAGATACGCGATGAGGTTCACGCGTTGTTTCTCTTTTTTGAGGCCTGAAAAGCTCATTTTGGTTTTCTTGACGAGTTTCTTTGGTTTTATCAAGAAAGTATCCAAAGTCGCAACGTCCCAAGTTAGGCCGGATGCCTTCATCGCTTTGGAGTATTTATAGCCATCTGTCGATGCTGCAGCTCGTCCAACGATACCAAATAAATTTGGCCCAACTTTATTTTTGCCGCCTTCAGCAACGGTATGGCAGGCTTTGCATTTCTTAAATATTTTTTCGCCTTTTTTTACGTCGCCAGCTGCTGCGGCCATGCTCGAGGAAAGGCAAATTACGGCGGCGGCGCTGATAGCCAAAAGGTTCGCTGTTTTCATGGAGGTCTCCATTTTATTAGATGATACTACTCAGATGTCGCTTTAATATATGATTAGCCAGTAAAGTAAAACAAAAGAACGGCAATCCCAAGGTATATTTCGGCATATATCTAAAGTCATGTTTAGCAAATGCATGCAATAAGTTTCATGTTGTTAAAGCTGAGTAAGATTAACCGTATCTTAAGATTAATCTCGTTAGATAACAGCATTGACCATTTTAGTTTATTGGAGCCAGTGTGTCTGAAAACGGTTCTTTAAGTCCTGCTGATGTAGAGCGTCTGTTATCAGACCGATCTGCAGAAACGCGGGCGCAAACGGTAAAAAAAATAGCGGGAAATCTCACTGGTCGCCATTTCAGTGATAAGGAACGTGCGGAAGCTGAGCAAATTTTCCGTTTGCTCGTGTCTGATGCGGAAGTTCTCGTTCGTCAAACTTTAGCCGAGACATTAAAGTCTTTGCCGGAACTGCCGCACGATATTGCTTTTGCTCTTGCGAATGATATCTCCGATGTCGCAGCTCCAATGCTCTCGTATTCTGATGCGCTGAGTGATGATGATCTTGCAGAGATTATCAATTCCAAGACAGAGGAACATCAAACTGCAATCGCGGGCCGATCTTCTGTTTCTGAAGCTATCTCAGAAAAGTTGGCAGATACAGGCAATGAAGATGTTGTCGCTACCCTAATGGGCAATGACGGCGCGAAAATCTCAGAAAAGACCTTTGAAAAGGTATTGGACCAGTTTGGCGACAATGAAAAAGTCAATGCACCTATGGTTAGTCGCAGCGTATTGCCACTGACGGTTACTGAACGCTTGGTGACCATGGTTTCTGATAAATTGAGAGATCATTTGGTTAGCCATCACGATATGTCACCCACCACGGCAACAGATTTGATTTTGGAGAGCCGCGAGAAAACCATGATTGGTTTGTTGAAGGGGGGAACCCGTGAGGGGGAGCTTGTTCAACTGATCGATCAACTGCATGAAAATGGTCGTTTGACACCGACTATTATTCTGAGAGCTCTTTGTGTGGGCGATATCGATTTTTTCGAAACAGCTTTGTCGAAGGGTGCTGATATTTCAGTTGCCAACGTTCATATGCTGGTCAGCGATAGCGGTGGCCAAGGTTTGCAGCAACTGTGTCGAAAATTCAATATCCCCAAAGGCCTCACTGAAATGATGCGCGTGGCATTGGGTGTGGTGAAGGAGCTGGAATATGATGGAGATCCGGGTGACAGAGAGCGTTTCCGTGATCAAGTTATTCAACGCGTGTTGACACGTTTTGAAGATAGGTTCGATGCAGAAAACGTTGATTATCTTATCTCGAAGATAAGTAACACCGAAGCTGGAGATTCTGCGACGGCTTAGTCAACGAGCTATCAGGCAAATTTGAAAAGGTACCGGCTATTCGCCGGTATTTTTTTTGCCTGCACCTTGTATGATCGCCAGCGTCAAAAGAACTTGGGCCAAAATATACGTAATCCAGATGAGGGGGCTTGCTAACTCAAATGGAAGCAGGAATTTATTAATCGCAATGGTCCCATCTGAAATCATAAAACTTGCAGCCCCTGTAATGGCAAGTGCAGGCGCATAGCGTGAATACATGGCGGATATAGTCATAGCTGCAATAGCGGTGACATATATGGCAACGGGGGCTTTGAGCGCCCCTAAGGCGGGCCATAGCAGGGCCAACATTCCCAAGGCAACCAAAATAATTATACCAACGCCTACCTGCTTTAATCTGGGCAAAGGTTCCCAATTCTTGGCCCGCACAAATATAAGGATGTAGATAAGATGGGCGATTAGAAATGAGCCAAGCCCAAACGTAAATAGATCCGAAGATCTAACTGCAAGAAATGCGTCCCCTAAGCTCGAAAACAACAGAGCGGCTAAGGCTAGCTTTTTGATCTTAGGATCTTCAACTGCCCAATAGGCGACAAAACCCAACACCACACAGGTGCTGGATTTTTGCACAATGTTGAATATTGAACCCTCAGCAAAAGGCAAAAATAGATAAGTCGCGGCAAATCCTGTGGCAAGAAGTATCAAATTTCGGTGTTGTGTGGATAAGTTCGTCATTCCTTAACTCACTATTTTTCGGCGGATACCGATAGCAGCTCCGAGTTGGTTTGGCGAAGGTGTAAGGGAATGGCTTTTCTGTAACGTCTTTAAATTGTCCTGGATATGCTTTGGCATCGGATGTGCTCTAGGTCCAGACGTATCAATGTGCAAGACCATTTGTTCTGACGTGGCAGCAAGGAAGCCGAGCTCTTTATGATGCATCTCCAAAAATAAATGGATACGTTTTTCGTCACAATCAACCACACGGAAGGAAATAAGCAGCGCATCTCCTTCTTTAACTTCTTGAAGGTAACTCACATGGGTTTCCAGAACATATACAGTGTTGCCAGAGGCTTCTCTGTATTCAGGTGTAAGCTCAATCTGTTCAAGTAAGACATCCAGAGATTGATCAAAAACTAAGACATAATAGGCCACGTTCATGTGTCCATTATGGTCAATCCATTCTGGTAAAACAGTCATTTCTTTTAGGGTTTGGAGGTTTGTATTTTTCATGATTTAGACAGTAGTCCGTTTTTTTAATCTGTAAATGCTTTAGATGTTTTGTTTTTACGATTATAACTAACAGATGATAAAAGCCGCAACACAATGTCTATTGGTTAGTGTGGCTCACCGTAACATTGTGAGGAAATCTTATGTCTGTGTCTGCAAACGTCATTGAAAACGCGCGTCTGGAACTTGATGAACTATTAGGTGACCGTTGTTCAACGGCCCAGTCGGTACGAGATCAGCATGGCAAAGATGAAAGCTGGCACATTGCCTGCCCACCAGACATCGTCTGTTTCGCGCAAAACACAGCAGAAGTCTCCGAAATAGTCAAAATCTGTGCAAAATACAAATTGCCGGTTATTCCCTTTGGCGGCGGAACGTCCCTAGAGGGGCATATTAACGCAGTTGAAGGCGGTGTCTCTGTCGATCTTAATCAGATGAACGAGATCACCGCAGTTAATCGGGAGGATTTGGATTGCGTGGTGCAACCGGGTGTTCGGCGGAAACAGTTAAACGAGTTTCTTCGGGATACAGGCCTGTTTTTCCCAATTGATCCGGGTGCTGATGCAACTATTGGCGGTATGGCATCTACCCGCGCGTCTGGAACCAATGCTGTGCGGTACGGCACCATGAAGGACAACATCTTAAGTTTGACGGTTGTCTTGCCAAACGGAGAGATTATTAAAACGGGAGGGCGGGCTAAGAAAAGCTCTGCGGGATATGATTTGACCCGCCTATATATCGGATCTGAAGGAACCCTCGGGATCATTACAGAAATTACTCTGAAGCTATATGGCATACCCGAGGCGATTGCAGCCGCAACGGTATCTTTTCCGGATATTGAAAGTGCAATACAGTCGGTTATTCTGACCATTCAAAGCGGTATCCCTATTGCCCGAATTGAACTGCTTGACGATGTACAGGTAGATGCAATTAATAAATACTCAGGCTTGGATCTCCCCGTACAGGCGACGTTATTTCTTGAATTTCATGGCAGCGAAAATAGCGTGCAAGAACAGTCTGAAATGGTTGATGGTATTTGCCAGGATTTTGGCGCAAAAGATTTCAAATGGACAACGCAAGCAGAAGATAGAACTCGTTTGTGGCAGGCAAGACATGACGCTGCGTATGCCGCAAAGGCACTGCGGGTCGGAGCTTCAATGTGGGCTACAGATGTTTGTGTCCCAATTTCAAGGCTGTCTGATTGCATCATGCAGACTAAAGAAGACTTAGATAAAAGTTATTTGATTGCCCCATTGGTCGGGCATGTTGGTGATGGTAATTTCCACTTGGCGTTTGTGCTGGATATGGATAATCCTAACGAAATGGCTGAAGCAGAACGTCTTAATGGCCGCCTTATTGAACGGGCTCTTTCAATGGATGGAACTTGCACCGGCGAACATGGTGTTGGACTTGGGAAGAAGAAATACTTGAAAAGTGAGCTCGGGGAAGGTGCTGTGGGTGTCATGGCTACCCTAAAGGCTGCGCTGGATCCAGATAATATCATGAACCCAGGCAAAATCATTTAGCCGCTCCAGCAAAGTGTTAAGGGACGCAATCGGGAACCGTCAGTCCGTCAGGCAGGCGGGTTTCCTTGTTTCCGCAAGCTCCTATAAATTGCGATTGCTCGAGATTATCCACGGTCTCAAAATTTGCACCGGACAGATTTGCACGCCATAACATGGCATCATTCATTCGCGCGTTCGAAAAATCCGCATTTGTTAAATTGGCGCGGTAAAAATTTGAGAGAGTGAGATCTGTATCTGAAAAATCGGCACCTTCCAAATCAGCACGTGTGAGCGTTGCATTTTTGAGCTTGGCATTTTTGAAAATGGCATTTTTTGCGATAGAGCGTTTCAAATTTGATTCAGTCATCTGAGCGTTCGAGAAATTCGCGTGCGTAAAGTTTCCCCGCTTCATGTAGGCTTTTCGCAAGTCAGCATCTTCGAAATTACTGTTTGTGGCCACGGAATTTTCAAGATCCGCATCGCGAAGATCTGCGTCGTTAAGTTGAGCTCCGATTAAGTCGGATTTTTCTAAATCAGTTTCCCGCAGGATGGCGCCGGACAAGTTGGCATTTTTGAGAATTGATTTTTCAAGATCAGCGCGCCGGAGATCGGCACCAGACAGATCTGCATCTTCTAGATTGGTTTCTTTCATCAATGTATCACGCAGAATAGCGTTTTTGAAATTAGCGCCTTTCATAACCTGATACTGAATTTTGACTTGGCGTAAATCGCAAGCTTGGCAACTTCCAGTCTTCTCAAAACGCTCCATGTCTTTTGCATCAAAAGCCATTACGGATGTTGAAAAGGTTACTGAGAAAAGGGCCAAAAATATTACTAGCCTCATAGAAGGTGCTCCCAATGATAAAAGCTGTGTGTGCACGTATACCTATATAAATAATGCCGAGTCTCGGAAATACAATCAAGGGCAAGGTTTGACTTCTATTTAGTCTGCTGCCAATATTACACGAAATACGAAGAAAAATGTAATCTCAGCGAAGAAATTTGCTCAATCTCGAAAATATGGAAACATTATGATATCTGCAGTCCTATGGGATTTTGGGGGCGTTTTGACGACAAGCCCGTTTGAGGCCTTCAACAGATTTGAAAAAGAACAAAAATTACCGGATAATTTTCTGAGAACTGTAAATTCAACAAATCCTGATCAGAATGCATGGGCCCTATTTGAAAGAAGCAAAATAGGAGCGGACGAATTCGATCAGTTATTTCTGACTGAAAGTAGGGCACTTGGTCATCCTATTGCCGGCGCTGAAGTGATCAAATTGTTATCTGGCCACATCCGGCCCAATATGGTTTCAGCTCTCAAAAAAATAGCAAAAACCCATCAATGCGTCTGTCTGACAAATAATGTCCCTGCTGGAAAAGGCCCCGGCATGAGCCGATCGGCTGAGGAGCAAAAAGCTGTGCTGGATGTTATGGGTATTTTTGAGCAGGTTATTCAGTCCAGCAAAATCGGCATGAGAAAACCGGACCCGCAGATCTATACTTATACTTGCGAAAAAATGGGCGTATCGCCGGATCAAATTTTGTATTTGGATGATCTGGGTGTGAATTTGAAACCAGCAGCAGCCATGGGAATGAAAACCATTAAAGTCCTTTCAGAAGAGCAGGCACTTCAAGATTTGAGTACGCACCTAAATCTGAAATTTGATTAATCCCCTCGTTAGATCCCTAAGGTAATATAATTATGAACCGTTTTCTTGAACATACAGGCGCAAAATATCCAATCATACAAGCCCCAATGGGTTGGATCGCACGCTCTCAATTGGCGTCAGCCGTGTGTAATGCTGGTGGTGTTGGTATTGTCGAAACATCTTCTGGCGAGACTGAGAATTGTATCGCAGAAATTAAAAAGATGTCGACGCTAACCGATGCCCCATTTGGTATCAATTTACCGCTTATGTTTTTGCGTGACGAGAATATGGTCAAATTTGTTGCCGAGTCTGGTGTGAAATTTGTAACAACATCTGCAGGCAATCCAGCTAAACTCATCAAAATTCTAAAAGCGCATGACATCATTGTCTATCACGCGGTCCCAACGGTGAAGGCCGCACTAAAAGCGGTTGAGGCGGGTGTCGATGGCCTGGTTGTTGAAGGCGGTGAAGGCGGTGGCTTTAAAAACCCTGAAGAAGTTTCTTTACTGGTACTTTTGCAGGCAATTCGCGAGAAAGTTGATGTGCCCATGGTCGCGGCAGGCGGAACTGTGGATGGTCGCGGCATGGCAGCGGCATTTGCTGCAGGCGCAGAAGCTGTACAAATGGGGACACGTTTTGTATCGGCCAAAGAAAGCCCAGTTCACGCAAACTTCAAACAAGCGATTATTGATGCCGAAGATGTGGGAACCGTGGTGTTGAACAAAAAATCCACCCCCTGCATTCGGGCCCTTAAAACAGAAAAAACAAAAGAAGCGTATGAAGACGGCTTGATGCCCAAAGATATGTTTGCACGTATCAAGGAATTATATTTTGGTGGTGATATGGAGGCGAGTGCAGGCCTCGCGGGTCAATCAGCAGCACTCATCCACGGAGAAAAAGCGGTTGCCGATATCATCTCTGAAACTGTTGAAGAGTTTCACGGTATTTGCAGCAGAATGGGGGCTTTGGCTTCTACTAAAAGTTTTTAATGCCTTAGCTGTGCCCTAGTTAATCTGGGGCAAAGTTTCTATTGCTTATGTCGCCGTTTTCGGTTTTTAAGCTCAGAGAGTTTACGGTCTTCCCAGTCGCTTGCAAAATGACCTTTGCCAAAAACGCGCATGGCATCAAGCGCTAGTATGAGAAGCATTGGTAGTGCCGGCCATATGAACCAAAGGTACCCCGGTGACGATAAGATATTAATCAAAAACAAAAATAAAATCACAGAGCCGGTCATCATTGCTCTGCGATAAAAATTTGCCTGACGCTTCACTTGTTTCCGAAGTTGGATTTCCTCACCAGCGGTGAAATCCATTTCGTTGTCACTGAATGTAGGAGTAGCGGGAGCTTCGCGACCGGCATCCTGTTGGGGTGAATTAAGTTCGAGAGAATAGACGGATATAGCTTCTTCAATATTTTTAACTTTCTTCTCGCCAAGAAAGTTAAAACCCATGGGAAATTTGCCTTTTACATGGTCATAAACGGTGCCTGAAATACAAACGCCATTTTGCGGGGCTAAGCTTTCAAGCCGTGCAGCTATGTTGACGCCATCCCCAAATATATCGTCGCCTTCAATAATAACGTCCCCAAGATTTAACCCTATTCGAAATGATAAAGGCACTTCATTGGTTTGGCGTTGTCGATGTTCTTGCAGTTTGTTTTGAACAGCGACAGAACAATGGACAGCATTCACAACACTGGCGAAGTCAGCAATAACGGCATCGCCGACCATATTGATCAGACGACCAGCATGGGTTTCAATTTCCTCGATAATTATTTCGCGAGCCTTTTTTAAAGATTGGAGAGTTCCAACTTCATCCTGCTCCATGAGACGGCTGTAGCCCGCGACGTCAGCACACAGGATTGTTGTTAGTTTTCTCTCCAATTGGGTCGGCATAATTATTCCAAATCGATTAATGATCAGATGTGCTTATAAATTTTTCTTCTAATCCGGTAGAAAAAGCAAGGCCTTCTGCTGTGATCACGATCTCATCTTTCCAGTTTTCCCGCACAAACCCTTTTCGAGCGAGCACCACCCATACAGCATCGTTTGAAAGTCCGCTGGCGTCTTTTGACGCGACAACATAGGCGCCCACATGCATATGATTCCCATGAGCATGGGGAAGGCGGGTAATTTTGACGTCTTCACTATCGTCTACTCGCATAGAGCTATCGGCATCCTTTGCCAAAATTTGTAGCAGCACTAGAGTTTTGCTTTGAAGAGGATTTAATTTGACTTTTTTTTGCTGGGCCAAGAGGGGCTACCTTTACTTAAGTTTATCTAAAAATGCGGAGACGGCCTGACCAATTTCATCAGGGCTGTCTTCTTGAATGAAATGAGTGCCTTTAACAGTAACCTCAGTTTGGTTAGGCCAGGTTCTACAAAAATCACGCTGTTTCCCCACGAGAATTGAGCCAGGGTCAGCATTAATAAATAGCTTGGGCACTTGGCTGCTTTGGAGCCAAGTCGCATAACTATCCACATGGGCCGTAACGTCAGCAGGTTCACCTGCAATGGGAATTTGACGGGGCCAAGTTAATGTGGGGCGACGATCTTCCCCTGCGCGGCGAAATGGTTTTACATAAGCACGGAGCTCAGCGTCTTCCAATGGTCGGATAATGGAGCTGGGCAAAACCCGCTCCACAAAAATATTCTTCTCTAGAACCAATTTTTCACCGGCATCTGATCGGAAACCTTGAAAAATACCTCTGGCATCTTCTGGCCAATCATCCCAGCTGGCAATTGGGCGGACAATGGCTTCCATGTAGGCAATCGCTTTAACGGCGTTTTGATTGTTATTAGCCCAGTCAAAGCCAAGTGCAGATCCCCAATCGTGGATTACCAAGGTGACATTGTTTTTAACGTTGAGGTAATGCAGCAGATCTTTTAGAAATGCGCGGTGTTGGGCGAATGTATATTTATCCGGGCCGCTATCGGGAAGTTTTTCAGAATCTCCCATTCCAATTAGATCTGGCGCAATAAGGCGGCCTTTTCCTTCAAGGTGTGGCATAACATTCCGCCACAAATAGCTGCTTGTTGGATTTCCGTGCAGAAATACGATCGGATCCCCTTCACCTTCATCCACATAAGCCATCTTGAGGCCGCGAATGGTTGCGAATTCCTTTTTATATTTCATGTCCGTTGTCATCTGTGGCTCTTTTCTTATTGAAGACAATTGTCAGATTTCAACAAGAGTATACCTGCGAGAAAAGCAGATGAAAAGGAGTGATCCGATTCTAAAAATAGCTAAGTTTAGAGGGCGTGAGAAATCTAGTCACCACTGGTGAGCGATATTTTAACGCCCGGGTTAGTTCTTTTGTAAGACGTGATAACGTCCTGTAGATCTTCAACCGTAATGCGATCCCTTGCTAGGACCGCGAGTAAAATTGGGTCAGATAGCAAATCTTCAATTTCTGGTTCTTGGGTGTTAAACCATTTAGTTCCCACAGTTCGGCTCCTTCGCCTTGGATGTTGACGACTGCCCCCGTTGTTAAATTGATTTTGCGTCAGAAATGTGAACAAAAAGTTTCATTTTTGGGACAAGCTCAATTTTCTACTTTTCTTGTGATGCTTGTGAAAAGTAAGAGAAGATCCATATTTTAAGTGCGCGCAGCGGCTAGTCTTCGTTTTCATTGTTCTGTGATTGGTTGTCTTTTTCTACAATTTTCTTACCTGAAAGATCAGCTTCAG
>CAJXWA010000094.1 GCA_913062525.1 uncultured Alphaproteobacteria bacterium
TATGATCCCAAAGTCAATTATGACCGTGTTCGCAACAAATGGTCGGGGACAGATGGTGGTCTAGAATAAGCACTGATTTGTAATCACTGGCAAAATTTGTGTATTGGACTAGTTTTTTTAATCATTCTTCGCTAAGTTCCAAAGACTGGACTTCCATTTTTGGTGGTAAAATAAACGATGAGTGACCCAAAAGCAGAACAAGAACCGACAATGGAAGAAATACTTGCTTCCATTCGGCGTATTATTTCAGAAGATGGCGATGAAGAAGAAGGCGGAGAAGCAACTGAAGAAGTTGCGGCTGAACCTGAAGCCGCGCCAGAAGCTGAAGCTGCGCAGGCGGCTGAGCCAGAACCAGAACCCGCTCCTGAACCAGAGCCAGAACCTGAAGACGATATTCTTGAATTAACAGAAGAAGTCGCCGAAGAAGAGGAAATGGTTCTAGAAGCTGAAATGGAAGTTCCGGCAGAACCAGAGCCTATTCCTGAGCCAGAACCCATTCCTGAGCCAGAGCCTGAAATGGAAGAAGAGATCTCATTTGATCCTGTTCCAGAACCTGAGCCGGTTTCAGAGCCTGTACCAGAACCCGCTCCACAGCCAGAACCTGAGTTGATGACAGCTGAGCAAAAGCAACTTGATAGCTTGCTCGACGATCCAACCGTGTCTGCCGCGACAAATTCTTTTGCTAACCTCGCAGGGGCAGTGTCTGCGTCTCGCGGAATGCCTATGGGAAATTCGGCGTCTACACTTGAAGATTTGGTCCGTGAACTTCTCCGTCCAATGCTCAAAGAATGGCTGGATGAACATCTTGCCAGTATTGTGCAACGGATTGTGGAACGCGAAGTGAGCAAGCTCGCTGATCGGGCAGACGACGAAGAATAATGTCTGTCAGATCGCGAGCCGATCTACACCGGGTTCTTTGAATAGGGCCATCAATAAATTATTTCGAAACTATATAAGAAGAGGGATTCAGCTATGCTGGACAAATCTTATCGACCCCAAGAGGTCGAAGGAAAGCTCTATTCCAGATGGATGGAGCAAGACGCATTTGCCTGTGGACGTAATGAAAGCGAAGACGCTTTTACAATTGTAATTCCGCCGCCGAACGTCACTGGAAAGTTACATATGGGCCATGCCCTTAATAACACCCTACAAGACATTCTTGTGCGGTTTGAACGCATGCGTGGTAAAGACGTTCTGTGGCAGCCGGGAACCGATCATGCGGGCATTGCGACACAGATGGTGGTTGAACGCCAACTGGCAGAGCAGGGAATTACCCGTCACGACCTTGGCCGAGAAGCTTTCATTGAGAAAATCTGGGAATGGAAAGAACAATCTGGCGGCGACATTATGGGTCAGCTGCACCGATTGGGCGCCTCCTGTGATTGGAAACGTGAACGCTTCACTATGGATGAAGGACTTTCCAAAGCTGTTCGTAAAGTGTTTGTACAGCTTTATAAAGAAGGCCTGATCTATCGCGATAAGCGCTTGGTCAACTGGGATCCAAAATTCCATACGGCGATTTCTGATCTCGAAGTTGAGCAAAAAGAAGTCAACAGCCATATGTGGCATTTCGATTACCCCATTGAGGGTGAAGAAGGTCGCTTTATTACGGTTGCGACAACACGTCCTGAAACCATGTTGGGCGATAGCGGTGTTGCTGTTCATCCAGATGATGAGCGTTATAAAGATTTAGTTGGGAAATTTGTGATCCTGCCTTTGGTTGGTCGCCGTATTCCAATTGTTGCCGACGAATATGCCGATCCTGAACAGGGATCAGGCGCGGTGAAGATCACACCGGCACATGACTTTAATGACTTTGAAGTTGGCAAACGCGCCAACCTTGAAGTGATCAATATCATGGACGATAACGCCTGTTTAAATGACACGGTTCCTGAAGAATATCGGGGAATGGATCGGTTTGACGCCCGTAAGAAGATCATCCAAGACATTGAAAAACTTGGTCTTCTTAATAAAATTGAAGATCATACACATACGGTTCCTTATGGCGACCGATCTGGCGTAGTGATTGAGCCGTATCTTACAGACCAGTGGTTTGCTGATGCCGCTACAATGGCGCAACCTGCCATTCGGGCTGTTGAGAACGGTAGTACAAAGTTCGTTCCAGCGAAGTGGAGCAACACCTATTACGATTGGATGCGCAACATCCAACCTTGGTGTATTTCGCGTCAACTATGGTGGGGGCATCGGATCCCGGCATGGTTTGGACCAGACGGATTTATTATTGTTGAAGAAACAGAAGAAGAAGCCAAAGCCGCAGCTTTTGCCCATTACGGAAAAGAAGTAGAACTCTTCCGTGATGAAGACGTTTTGGATACATGGTTCTCGTCTGCACTTTGGCCATTCTCAACCCTTGGCTGGCCTGACAAAACACCTGAACTTGAAAAATACTATCAAACTGACGTGTTGATCACCGGCTTTGATATCATCTTCTTCTGGGTTGCCCGGATGATGATGATGGGACTTCATTTCTTAGAAGAAGAACCACCATTCCACACTGTCTATATTCATGCGCTTGTGCGGGATGAGCATGGTGCCAAAATGTCAAAATCTAAAGGCAATGTGGTTGATCCACTTGACCTTGTTGATGAATATGGTGCAGATGCTCTTCGGTTCTTCTTGTCTGCAAGTGCAGCGCAAGGACGTGATGTTCGGTTGTCCGAACAACGGGTTGAGGGATATCGGAACTTCACAACAAAACTTTGGAATGCCGCTCGTTTTTGTGAAATGAACGAATGCGCTGTTACTGATGGGTTCGATCCGTTTGCGACTGTGCAGCCGGTTAATCGCTGGATTGTTGGTGAAGTTGCCAAATGTGAAGCTGCCGTTCGTGAAGCATTGGAAGGTAAGCGCGATGGCTATCGCTTTAACGATGCCTCAAACGCCATCTATTCATTCACATGGAATGTATTCTGTGACTGGTACCTTGAGCTTGCTAAAATTCCGTTCTTAGGTGAAGACGAAGCTGCAAAAGCGGAAACACGGGCAACTGCTGCTTGGGTTTTAGATCAAATCTTGAAGATCTTACATCCGTTCATGCCGTTTATCACCGAAGAGTTATGGGGTAACCTTGGCGTTGAACGGGCAACTGATCTGATCATTGCTGATTGGCCTATATACCCAGAAAATGCGGTTGACGCAGAAGCTGATTCTGAACTGGTTTGGCTGCAAGGATTAGTCACAGGTATTCGCGGTGTTCGAAGCGAAATGAACGTTCCAGCGGGCGCAAAAATCCCGTTGATCTTCAATGAAGGTTCCGACCTTTTAAAAGGACGTCTTGATCGCCAATGGAATGTCATCTCACGCCTGGCACGCCTTGAAAGTAAGGTGACGGACGCTGAATTACCAAAAGGCTCTTTGCAATTTGTACATGACGGCGCAACCATAGCCCTGCCACTGGCCGGTGCAATGGATCTGGGCGCTGAAAAAGCGCGACTGCAAAAAGAAATTGGTAAAATGGGCGGCTACATGACGGGCCTAAACAAGAAACTTGGTAACGAGCGGTTTGTCGCAAGTGCCCCAGAAGAAGTGGTTGCTGGGGAACGCGAGAAACTTGCTGAAGCTGAAGTGAAACTGGCTAAACTCCAAGAAGCCGCAGACCGTTTGTCTGAGCTTTAGGGTTTTCGTTAAATAGAATGAGAAAAAGGCGGCCAATTGGTCGCCTTTTTTATGATTTCAATAGTGTCCCATAAGGCAAATCATACTATTTCGGTTTTATTGCGGTTTTGGGCAATTGATGTTGTGACCTTTGCCACAGTACGTCCGTAAAGTCTGTAGATTGATTGTGTTCAAACAACAATTACCCTAAAGTACCTATCCCTCTTTTATCCGTTTTGGACATTTTTATGCAAGATACACAAGACTCGAAAATGCCGCGGATGTTTCTTGTTGCTGTGATATTGATCAGCATGTGCGGACCGCTTGGGATGAATATTATCCTGCCGTCTTTGTCGTCCTATCAGGAAGTCTTTAAAACTGATTACGCTAACGCACAGCTAACGCTCACATTTTACCTAAGTGCTATTGCCCTTGCGCAACTTATTTACGGGCCTATTTCAGATAAAGTTGGACGGAAGCCAATTGTGCTATTTGGCCTTATCGTTTTTGCTGTGGGCAGCCTTATCTGTTTGTTTTCGACTTCTATAGAAATGATGATCTTTGGTCGCATGGTTCAAGCCTTTGGTGGCTGTTCAGGTATGGTAATGGGGCGCGCAATGGTTCGCGATCTTTACAAGGATGATGAAGCTGCATCTGTCATCGCCTACATGACTATGGCTATTGTTTTGGCGCCGACGTTGGCGCCAGCTTTGGGCGGTATTCTTGAGGATCAATTCGGGTGGCAGGCAAGTTTTGTCTTCGTACTGGGGTTCGCCTGTTTGGTCCTTGCTGTTGTGCTCAGCGGAATTAGGGAAACTCTTCCCGGTAACAAACGGCATAACAGCCGTTTTGCCAGCCTATTTATGTCCTATGGTCATTTGCTTAAAAATCCAAAGTTTATGGCCTATACGTTTCAGGTTAGTTTTTGTACGGCTGCGTATTTTGCATTTCTTGGTGGATCATCATTCGTCCTCCTCGATTTAATGGGCGGGTCGGCAAGTCAGCTGGGAATTTTGTTTGTTGTTGTCTCACTTTTTTACATTTTAGGGAATTTTGGGACGGCACGGCTCGCCAAGAAACTGGGTGTGCCGTGGATGATCCGCCTTGGCACAATAATCATTGTCATTGGTGCCCTTCTACTATGCATTTGGGAACTGACCATTGGGTTGGGGCCTTATAGTTTCTTTGGCTTAATGTCCATTGTGGCGTTTGGAAATGGGTTTTGTGTCTCATCTGGTCTGGCATCAGCTATCGGTGCAGATCCGGAACGGGTCGGGGCTGCATCTGGCTTGGCCGGATCGTTGCAAATTGGTCTTGGTGCCGTTAGCACCTATATCGCGGGCTCGTTACTTGCGGCCTACGAGACAACACCGATGCCCCTTTTGTTAGTGATACTGGGTTGCTGTGTTTTGGGTTTGTTGTCGTTCCTACTTGGTGAGCGATATAGCCGCCGCCTGACATATTAGGAATGGGTTGGTTTTGTTCTTTACCTACAGGTTTTTTTGCCGATACTAACCTCAATAAAAAATAATAGGGGAGACGGACATGTATATCTCGCAATTACTAAAACGAGCAGCACAGACAAAACGGGATGCAATTGCGACCATATGTAATGACCGTGTTCATACGTATGGGCAGTTTCAAAATCGCGTTCAAAAATTTGCCGGCGCTCTTCGGAAACTAGACATTACGGGCGGGGAACGGGTTGCCATTCTCGCCCATAATTCTGACAGATACCTTGAATTTTATTATGCGGTTCCCTGGGCCGGCGGTGTTTTCGTTCCAGTGAATACCCGTCTTGCAGTTCCAGAATTTGCCTATTGGTTAAACGACTCTGGCTCTGAAATTCTTCTTGTTGATGATGCCTTTACGGGCATCATACCAGAGCTTCGTAAGCACGTTAGCAGCCTGCGTCATGTGATCTACATTGGGGATGGTGAGACGCCTGAAGGTATGCTGAACTATGAAGATCAGCTGTCTTCCGCTGACCCTGTTGACGACGCAGAACGCGGCGGTGATGACATCGCAGGGCTATTCTACACCGGCGGTACCACAGGGGTGTCCAAGGGCGTGATGCTCAGTCATAAGAATTTCATTGTGAACACTTTAAATTCAATGCCTGTATTCGGATTTGTGGAAACAAGCCGTTGGCTGCATGTGGCGCCAATGTTCCATATTGCTGACGGATGCGCTGTTTTTGGGGCGACCATGGGACTGAGTACCCATGTGTTTACTCCGGGTTTTGCCCCTGCCGCTACCATGAAGGTCATTGAGGATCATAAAGTTACGTTGACGTTGTTGGTACCCACCATGGTCAACATGATGGTCAATGATCCAACAATTGGAGATTACGACCTCTCAAGCCTTGTGAACATTGTCTATGGGGCATCTCCTATGCCAGAGTCAGTGATTGTTAAGGCGTTGGTGGCCTTGCCAGGATGTGGTTTTACACATGCTTATGGGCAAACTGAATGTGCGCCATTGATCACTTATACTGGGCCTGAGTACCATGTGCTTGAAGGTCCAAACGCAGGACGTTTTAAATCTGCGGGCAGGGCAGCCTATGCCGTAGATGTGCGAATTTGCGATGAAGATGACAATGAAGTTGAACGGGGTGTTGTTGGTGAGGTTTGTGCCCGCGGCGACAACGTAATGTTGGGATACTGGAATAAACCTGAGCAAACAGCCGAAGCCATGCGCGGTGGTTGGATGCACACGGGAGATGGCGGGTATATGGACGAGCAGGGCTTCGTCTATATTGTCGATCGCGTAAAAGACATGATTATTTCTGGCGGAGAGAACGTGTATTCTGCTGAGGTTGAAAATGCGCTGTATCAACATGAGGCCGTTGCTGAATGCGCGGTTATTGGTATCCCTAGCGAGAAGTGGGGAGAGCAGGTTCATGCCGTTATTCGCATTGCGGAAGGTAAGCTATTGGCCGAAAACGAAATTATCGAATTTTCCCGTACATTAATAGCTGGCTTTAAATGTCCAAGAAGTGCCGCATTCGTTACAGAGCCACTTCCGCTTTCTGGTGCAGGTAAAATTCTGAAAACAGAACTTAGAAAACCTTATTGGGACGGTGTAGGAAAATCTGTTGGCTAAAACGCCGGGAAATGAATACTAAAAAGGCGGGCAGAGAATTTATCTCTATCCGCCCTTTAGGGGAGATGTAAAACCATCAGGAAACCTGACGATCATCTATAGTGGGCATCAAACCTTAACAATTTGTTAACCAACTAAATTGCTTGTTTGGTTCCACTTTTGTCCCAAAATAGCCGGAACATAATAAAACCAGGAAAGAGTACCTTCATTTATTGGATGGCGCAGGAGCGGATTTCAACCCGACGGTGAGGGTAGATCAAGCTATCATTTTCTCCCATTCCAAACGGGAAAATCCGGTTTCTTTCTAGACCAAGCCTTTCAAACAAAGCCCTGATATTATTAGCCCGGGTTTCTGAAATTTTTTGGTTCTTTTCCCTGCTACCCGGTCTGTCTGCAAAGCCCGTGATTATCAAGCTGTCGGTGGTCAAATTACGGTAGCTGATGGACAAGTCGACGATCGATTTAAGGATTTCAGCATTTGTGACAGTTTGGACACCAGAGCTATATTCTACGATGTAGTCTGGAGATTTTCCCCAACATTCCTGAGGAATTTTTGCGAGTTTTTCCCGTTGACCTCTTTTCCCAGTGCGCGTGTGTCCAGTTGTGTTCGCGGAACTATCCGCATCACTAGCTGATAATCTGAAGAGGGATAGTTGCTCGGTATTTTCTTTTAGCTGGTCACTTAAGCTATCTAATCCTTCAAGCGAAGCCTTTAACTGTTGTTCAAGGCCGATAAATTGCTCCTCAAGTCGCAAGACAGTGCTTTCTTCAATTTGCCGACCAAAACCCTCTAAACTATCAACGGATAATTGTAATTGATTTTCCAAGCTAGTGAATTTTGTTTCCAGTCTCGTCAGATGCGGAAAATCCGTTTGTGGCTCGTGCGTGGCTTCTGGAAAAATAAGGACCCCTTTTGGAATAACAATCGGGGATCCACTGCTGCCGTTATAGAAAATATCAAACCGAGATGTGGTTCTTAAATGAAGAAGTTTCGCAGGGCCTTCCTTGGTTTCTACCGTGACGGGGAAAAAATCAAAAAAGTCATTTATAAGATCAATGTGAAACGGTGCTTCTACGTTAGCGGTCACGTCTTTAGTGTCAGTAATGTCAGTTTTCTCAGCTTCATACAGGGCATCCAAGCGGCAAGGGGTGCCAATTGTATAGGCGGATGAGAGGGGCGCCATGGCAGAGCTCTCGACGCTTTCCGCTGCGGCGAGAAGGTTACATGCGCGCGCGTATTCAGCCTTATGCACAGCATAGTAAAGGAGGCTGAAGGAGAATAAGAATAGGAAGATTGAGAATATTGTAAATCGGTGGTTACCCATGGAATTGAAGTACAAATAATATTCAAACACCGATCGCGCTGTTGTAATTGGACGACCGGGGCGACTGCTCCCTGTTGTATTTTGAATTTTGTATCGTGCTTTGGCAAAATTATCCTGTGTTACAACAATCTTGTTTTTCCGGTAGCCTTCGCGAGACGGAACGATGAAAAGCGCCCGCCTGAGAACATTGAGTAAAAAAATGCCAATGCTTAAAGCGATTATCTTCAATCTGTTGAAGAACCCCAATTTTTGACGATATGTGTTTCGAGTGATTTGAACCATAAGGACAAAGGTAAAGATCACTCCAATTAGAGTGGCATAAATTAACCAAAGACCAAACAACAGAGCGAGGATAGCGGATCCAAATCTGACCATATTCAGAAATAGATCGTCTAGGCCAGCATATTGAATGTAACTAATATCAAAAACATTGAGTGAAAGTGTTTCGAATAAAAGGCCAAAAAAGAAAAAGTATCCGAGCAATATGGCGCCAATCGTCGGGATCATTAAAGCAAGATTATGGGTATGATTAACCCGCATATGGATGTCACAAAACAGTTCACCGTCCAATGAACGGTTTCGGCAGCGATTGCCTATTCGCGTTTTTCCTTGGCACTGCATAATCGTAGTTCCTCAATAATATCTATAAATAATAGTATTAATAAGTAATAATACAACTTATGCGTTCAATGATTATTTTTAAATCATCTCGGGAAAAATGATCACTCGCGCGCATTTTCTTGCCCTCCACGGGGGAAACAGGTAGTAAGATAGATACGTAGACCGTCGAGCAATAAGGATAACAGAATGCCTCAGTATAAATCAAAAACGTCAACCCATGGCCGTAATATGGCTGGTGCCCGCGCGTTATGGCGTGCGACTGGGATGCAGGACGGGGATTTTGAAAAACCGATTATTGCTATTTCAAATTCGTTTACACAGTTCGTGCCCGGTCATGTTCATTTGAAAGACCTAGGTCAACTTGTGGCCCGCGAAATTGAAAAATGCGGCGGAGTGGCAAAAGAATTTAATACCATCGCGGTCGATGACGGAATTGCCATGGGTCATGATGGTATGCTGTACAGCTTGCCATCACGTGAGATTATTGCCGACTCTGTTGAATATATGGTCAACGCCCATTGCGCCGATGCATTGGTTTGCATTTCGAACTGCGACAAGATTACACCCGGTATGTTGATGGCTGCTATGCGCCTGAATATTCCTGTTGTCTTCGTCTCTGGTGGTCCCATGGAAGCTGGTAAGGGGATGGCTGACGGCAAAGAAATTGGGCTGGATTTGATCGATGCCATGATGCAGGCCGGTGATCCAAACGTCTCCGATGAACAAGTCGCCGAAGTTGAACGATCTGCCTGTCCTACGTGCGGCTCTTGCTCTGGTATGTTCACTGCAAACTCCATGAACTGTTTGACTGAAGCATTAGGGCTTGCACTGCCAGGTAACGGAAGTTTGCTTGCTACCCATTCTGACCGGAAACAACTGTTCCTTGATGCTGCACGGACAATTGTTGATATTACGCGCCGCCATTACGAATTGGATGAAAAAGGATTGCTTCCACGAGAGATTGCCTCGTTTAAAGCGTTCGAAAATGCCATGACGCTTGATATTTCAATGGGCGGATCTACCAACACTGTTCTGCATCTGTTGGCTGCGGCGGAAGAGGGTGAAATTGATTTCAAAATGGAAGACATTGATCGGCTCAGCCGACAGGTTCCTCATTTGTGTAAAGTGGCACCAAGTTCGCAAGATTATCACATGGAAGATGTTCACCGGGCAGGTGGCATTATGGCGATCCTTGGCGAGTTAAACCGTGCAGGGCATATTCACAATGACTTGCCGACGGTTCATGCTCCTACAATGAATGAAGCACTTGAGATGTGGGATATTATGTCCACTCGCAGTAATACGGTGCAGGAATTCTACCGGGCTGGCCCGGGCGGTGTACGGACAACCCAAGCATTTAGCCAATCAAAACGCTATCCTGATTTGGATATGGATCGGGAAAATGGCTGTATTCGCACAAAAGAAAACGCGTTTAGTCAAGACGGCGGCCTCGCTGTTCTATATGGCAATATCGCCCATGAGGGCTGTATTGTTAAAACGGCCGGTGTCGATGCTAGTATTTTGAAATTTACAGGTCGTGCACGGATTTTTGAAAGTCAGGACAGCGCTGTCGAAGCCATTCTGGGTGATGAAATCATCAAAGGTGATGTTGTTGTCATTCAATACGAAGGTCCAAAAGGTGGTCCTGGAATGCAAGAAATGCTTTATCCAACGACTTACCTTAAGTCCAAAGGAATGGGCAAAGATTGTGCACTTCTAACGGATGGCCGTTTCTCTGGCGGAACTTCAGGACTTTCAATTGGTCATGTGTCTCCAGAAGCGGCTGAGGGCGGAAATATTGCTCTGGTACAGGAAGGCGATACCATTGAAATCGATATTCCGAACAGAACTATTAATCTTGCTATCAGCGATGCGGATATGGATGCGCGCCGAGATGCAATGAATGCTAAAGGTGACGCAGCTTGGGCGCCAACAGAAATTAGAACACGTGTTGTCTCTAAGGCGTTGGAAGCCTATGCCGCCTTGACAACCAGTGCCGCTCGCGGTGCTATTCGCGATGTTACTCAGCTTAAGAAATAACCATAAGTAATTGTTATTAAAGTTAAACCCGCCTTCATGGCGGGTTTTTTTATGCCCGAATTAACATTGCATTATTAGAGAAGCCCAAGTTCCTTTTGTGTCACCTTGGTGAGTTTCTTAGAAATAATATCATGTGCATTGTTAATATAGGCGCGGATATCTTCATCGGGCATAGCTGCGTGAGTTTCCAGTTGCACCCATTTTGCGCGGGCAAGGTAGGGTGCCGGAATAATGTCATCTTGTTCAATTAGGATTGAAAAAGAAAGCTCGCTACATTTGAAAGAGTATTTCTCTTCAATGCCTTTCCCCCATCGTGAACAGATGGCAAATATTTTTCCGCCTACCTTCCATACGCTGGCATTACCCCATTGGATCACATGGGTTGTCGCCGTAAGAGAGCCGCAATAGTCATTAAATTCTTGAATGTTCAATGTCTTACACCTTGCATCGCATTGTAATGCTTGTTGGAAGATCATATCCGCTATGCGCGGTCGTTCCAACTTGCTTAAAACCTAGTTTTTCAAAAAATACATGATTTTCAGTCAGTTCTATACGTGTTTGAATTTCAAGTTCGGTAATCGCGGATCGTTTGGCAAATTTCTTGCACGCTGAAATGAGGAACCCGCCAATGCCGCGCGCCTGGAAGTCCGGTAGAATAGATACTTTTCCCACATATAAAACCTGTTCTTGTATGCATGCGAAAGCACATCCAACAAGTTCTCCCTGAGACATTACATAGAAGAGGGTTTCAGAATTTGCTTTTTCTCTCAAGCTTTTCTCGGTGAGTTGGTGCATAGAAGAGGGGGGATCAATCCGTGTCTCCATATCCTTAAAAGAAGTCTGGATAAGCGAGAGGAGAGAGGCCCAATCGGAGAATTGGCCATCATTTTCAATGATTTTTATTTTATCAATTTTTTGATTTTGCATGCCTCAAACTTATGGGCATTAGATCTATCTGGCAACTAAGGAGTGATCACAAAACAAAGTGACTGTGCTCATTCTTTAAATATTCCATTGCAGAGGCCTCTTCGCTGAACGGTATATATTCTACAAA
Source organism: uncultured Alphaproteobacteria bacterium (assembly GCA_913062525.1). Taxonomy (GTDB): domain Bacteria; phylum Pseudomonadota; class Alphaproteobacteria; order Sneathiellales; family Sneathiellaceae; genus Sneathiella. Next base: position 11,761 of record CAJXWA010000094.1, read on the forward strand.
ACATATAATGCGAGAAACAGTTTCGCCATCTTCGGAGATGGGGCAAGTGACCGTTTCGATTTCCATAAACTCTTTATGGATGCCAACATAGGGGATAGAGTGGAAACTAGGTTGCTTAGTCACAACAACTTCTTCCATGACTTGCCAAATCTTGCTTTCTGGTCCACGCCCTTGATAATCACGCCAGTTGATGCCCATTGTATTTTCTTTACTACGAGATAGGATCATATCGCCCGTAATTTTTTCAATGAAATCAAGAGGGGTGTGATCTACATGGAGCACAACAATATTTGGTAAAAGGGATTTAATTTCAGCGGGATTTATGCAGGACCATGTCGGTAAAATATGGTTAATATTTTTACTTTTCCAGTAACTGTATCCTTCAAGGATGAGTTCTGAGCAGTTATCTATTTTCGCTTCATGTAACATACGAAATACACTATTCCAAATCCTAACGAAGTGTTAATTTTACATTAATATTAGGTGAAAGGAAAGAAAAATAAACTCGTCAATTCAGGCTGCTGCAAAAATAACTCTTTCTGCGGGGAGGATAATATGAGCTGTTGTGCCAACACCAAGTTTACTTTCAAGTTTGAACTTGCCGCCATGTGCCTCCGTTAATAAGCGGACCAAACTAAGTCCCAATCCGGTGCCCTGATGGTTTCTGTTGTAGGTGGATTGGATTTGGCCAAATTGTGTTTGCACATGGTCAATATGATCACTGGGAATGCCGATCCCAGTATCAATCACGCTGATTGATAAGCCGCGATCGGGTAGCGTTCTTACCTGCACATTGATTTCACCGTCTGGGTCTGTGAATTTGATAGAATTTGACAGCAGGTTTGAGAGGACTTGTTTAATTCGGGTTGGATCTGCATACAAATACGGTAGGTTTTTGGGAAAATCTGTTCGTAGAGTAATTGATTGCTGTTCAGCGGCAACGGAGACCATCTGTAGGCAAGACCCAACGATGGATTCTATTTCAAGCTCTTGTTCTAGAAGATTAATCTGATTTGCTTCAATTTTTGCAACATCTAGAATGTCATTTATAACTTGAAGTAAATGAGCCCCGGCAGAGTTAATGTCTTTCGCGTACTCAACCCGTTTCTGCTGATCGATTATAGTGTAATCTTCCATAGAAAGAAGTTCTGAAAAACCGATGATGGCATTTAAAGGGGTTCGTAGCTCATGGCTCATATTGGCAAGGAATTGTGACTTGGTGCTACTTGCTTTTTCAGCCAACTCTTTTGCTGAGCGAAGTTCTTGGGTTCGTTCCTGTACTTTTTCTTCCAAAATCTCATTGTTTTGCCGAAGAGTGATTTCTGCGCTTTTCTGATGGGAAACGTCGGCCACTGTTATTAACAGCCCGGCAGGC
>CAJXWA010000095.1 GCA_913062525.1 uncultured Alphaproteobacteria bacterium
GCGATGGGCACCGTCATACCGACAATACCGCCTTCTGATGCAGCATAGGCTGCTTGACCAATTTGTCCGTCATAGGCGGCAACAGAAGCTGTATTGATACAAATACCGCGTTCCCCGCCTTCAAGCGGCTCATCATTTACCATGTCATAGGCCGCACGGCGAATGCAGTTGAACGTGCCAATCAGATTGACACTGATCACTTGTTCGAACTTATCCAGTGCGTGCATTCCCTTGCTGGATACAGTTTTAGCCGCTGGGCCGATACCGGCGCAGTTCACCAAAATTCTAGCCACACCGTGTGCCGCGCGCGCCGATGCGAATGCCGCGTCTACTGACGCATCATCAGAAACATTTACTGAAACCGCAACGCCGCCGATTTCTGCGGCGACCGTTTTTGCAAGATCTTCGTTCATATCGAAAATCGCAACTTTTGCGCCTGCGTTTGCAAGTGCGCGCGCTGTCGCTGCGCCAAGACCAGATGCACCGCCTGTTACAATGGCAGCTTTACCGCTAATATCCATTTCTGTCTCCAGTTTTTAAAACTTGTTTTGTTATTTTGATGCCCTTCAATACACCGCAGCCCCGTAAAAGAAAAGTCTGTGCTGTTGCAAACCGTCTAAAAGAGGGTCATATACAAGTTTATGGAACATGATGAAGAAGATACCACCGCGTTTGATGCGGAAAAGATGCAAAATGACAAGCGACTTGTCATGCGCGAGTTTGGTCAAAAGTTGCGAAGTAATCTTGGTAAAATTCCTTTTTCAGAAGATGTCACTGCCAGTTTTTACTGTGCCATGGACGGGAAAAGCCCCGCCTTTGTAAAGGCCGTCTTATTTGGCGCCCTTGCCTATTTCATTATGCCTGCAGATGTTATTCCTGACTTTATCGTCGGTCTTGGATTTACTGATGATGCCAGTGTTTTATTGGCAGCAACGGCAACAGTTAAAAAATATATTACTGAACCTCACAGAGAAAAAGCCCGGGAATTCTTGGAAAAAGAAAAAGAAGACGCGCTCTCTAAATAGAATGTGTCGCTTGGCCGTTCCCTCGCCCCTTCTTTTCAGTTAATATTTACCAAAGCCTAAAAATACAGGGAAGATCACTTATGGATACAAAAGCTGCGGTTGCCTTCAAAGCCGGTGCCCCTCTCAGCATTGAGACAGTTCAACTTCAAGGACCTCGCGCCGGTGAAGTTCTGGTGGAAATCAAAGCCACTGGCATTTGTCATACGGATGAGTTCACGCGAACAGGTGATGATCCAGAAGGAATATTTCCAGCAATTTTGGGCCATGAGGGTGCGGGCATCGTTGTGGATATTGGCCCCGGCGTCACGTCAGTCAAAAAAGGGGATCATGTTATTCCCCTGTACACACCAGAATGCCGACAATGCAGTTACTGCACGTCTGGTAGAACTAATCTTTGCCAAGCTATTCGCGAAACTCAAGGTCAAGGCTTGATGCCTGATGGCACGTCTCGTTTTTCAATCGATGGCGACCCCATATACCATTATATGGGTTGCTCCACCTTTTCAAATTACACAGTTTTACCGGAAATCGCGCTCGCCAAAATTCGCGAAGATGCCCCTTTTGACAAGGTTTGTTATATTGGTTGCGGCGTTACAACTGGTGTTGGCGCAGTTATTAACACAGCAAAAGTTCAGCCCGGTGACAATGTGATCGTTTTTGGTCTGGGCGGTATTGGCCTGAACGTGGTGCAAGGTGCCCGAATGGTTGGCGCAAACAAAATTATTGGCGTTGATCTGAATAACGACCGCAAAGCACTTGCTGAAAAATTTGGCATGACCCATTTCGTTAATCCATCAGAACTTGAAGGTGACCTTGTCCCCTACCTTGTGGACATAAGCGATGGCGGTGCGGATCATTCATTTGAATGTATCGGTAGCACGACCACCATGCGTCAGGCTTTAGAATGTTGTCATAAGGGATGGGGCGAAAGCACGATTATTGGCGTTGCCGGAGCCGGTCAAGAAATCTCTACCCGTCCGTTCCAACTGGTCACAGGACGCGTCTGGCGCGGATCTGCATTTGGCGGTGCTAAAGGCCGGACAGATGTTCCTAAAATTGTCGACTGGTATATGGATGGCAAAATCAATATTGATGATCTGATCACCCACACAATGCCTCTTGCGGACATTAATAAAGGTTTTGATTTAATGCATAGCGGCGAAAGTATCCGCTCTGTGGTTATCTACTAATAATTAAAGACAGGCACAGAATATGACGCTTGAAACAATCGCTGCGCAAAAAACATTTGGCGGCACACAAGGCGTGTACAGCCACGCATCAGAAGTGACATCGACAGCGATGGAACTCAGCGTGTTCATGCCAAGCCGCTCAAAAACTGAACCGGTGCCTGTACTTTATTATTTATCCGGACTGACCTGTACGCAGGACAACGTCACCACCAAAGGCGGCTTTCAGCGGATTGCAGAAGACCTTGGTATTGCCATTGTCTGTCCTGACACCAGCCCTCGCGGGACGGATTATCCAGGCGAGAATGACAGCTATGACTTTGGGTCTGGTGCAGGATTTTATCTGAATGCAACCGAAAACCCTTGGTCTAGCACATACAAAATGTATGATTATGTGGTGAGTGAACTTCCCAAGCTCATTGCCGCTAATTTCAATATCGATACAGCAAACGCAGGCATATTTGGGCATTCTATGGGAGGTCACGGGGCCCTCACAATTGCCCTTAGAAACCCAAATTCTTACAAATCGGTTTCTGCATTTGCGCCCATTTGTGCCCCAACGCAATGTGAGTGGGGCCAAAAAATATTTGGCGGATATCTTGGCGAAAATACTGAAAACTGGCAGCAGTATGATGCAACGGAACTCGTCAAATCAGGTAAATCATTTGCCGGTGAAATCCTCATTGACCAAGGATCTGCAGATCCTTTTTTGAAAGATCAATTGAAGCCGGAGTTATTTGAACAGGCCTGCAAAACTGCGGGACAAGCCGTTACAGTTCGGCGGCAAGAAGGGTATGATCACAGCTACTATTTAATGGCAACCTTCATGGAAGATCACTTGCGTCACCACGGGCGGGCATTAGGCATCGCGTGACACCGCTTCGCTTGCCTTGTTTCGGGCCTTAACCCGCGCTTCACGCTGCATGATATAAATGCTGGAGGCGACAATGATTATGGCGCCGATAATCATTCCCATGGTTGGGACTTCATTAAAGATGAAATAGGCCAAAATACCGGCAAAGATCAGACGGGTGTAATCAAATGGGGAAACTGCTGTGGCCTCGCCAATTCCAAACGCCCGGATCATGCAAAAATTACCACCAGTGCCAACGATCGACGTGCCGCCCAGAACAAGTAATTCTTGCCAAGTTGGTGTTATCCAAACCTGACTTGCTGGAATAAAGGCGATCACTGACCCAATTAAGCCAAAATAAAACATGATAGTTGTTGGATGCTCGGTCTTTGTGAGTTTTTTAATGAGCACGGAAACGCAAGCCACCATGAAGGCAGCAAACAAACCAACTGCAGTGGCAAATCCAACTTCAGCATTTGCTTGCACCATTATTACCACACCCACAAAACCGACTAACGTTGCCATTCCGCGGCGCCAACGGATAATCTCCCCCAAAAATAAAAATGCTAAAACAATAAGGAAAAGAGGCCGCGTAAACGTCAATGCGGTCGCATCGGCCAAGGGCATATGCGTAATGGTGTAAAAGGTGGCCAGCATTGCGGTGATCCCGACGCAGGATCGGAAAAAATGCATTTTAAAAATACTTGTGCGAAGCGTGCTAACACCGCGATATAAAACAAACGGGATGATCGCCAATAGCCCTAGAAAAGCCCGCAGAAATCCAATCTCGAAACTATCAAGACCTGCCCCCACATATTTAACCCCAACGCTCATAACAGAAAAGCAAACTGAGCCGAGCAGCATCCAACAGGCGCCTTTCACGTTGTTAGGGACTTCGTCCCAAAAACTTTGCGATCGCAATGTTTTGAAAGTGCTGTTCAGCATATCTCGCTTAACCTCTAAGTTTCAGTGGCATTTTCTAGACGGCTTTAGTCGCGACTTCTTTTTTGTTTATTTTTGCTTCCCGCATGGCGATATAAACGGAAGAGGTGAAGATGATCGCCGCTCCGATCCAGACGTAGACATCCGGTTCTTGCGCAAAGAAAATATAGCCAACGATGGCGGCAAAAACTAACCGCGAGAAATCAAATGGCATGACAAATGTCGCATCGGCGATAGAGTAGGCTCGCGTAAAAAATAGATGCCCCATGGTTGCGCTTAACCCGATGGCTGCCACAATAAGAAGTTGCTCAAATGTCGGCGTTACCCAGACGAACAACGCTGGGATAATTGACATGGGAATGATGATAATTTGGGCCCACGCCACCATGGCAGGTGTGCTTTCCGTGCTCGACAACAGTTTAACGCAAGTAATGGAACAGGCCATGGTTGCTGCAGAAAATAGCGCCATATAAGTTCCGAAGCTCATTTCAATGGTACCAGGGCGCAATATAACCATAGCACCGGCAAATCCGATCAAAATAGCCATCCAACGCCGCAAACGGACCACTTCTTTTAAGATAAAGATGGCAAGCAGCGTTCCAAAAATTGGCGACGTAAAGTTAATGGCCACGGCCTCAGCAAGCGGGATGGTCGTTACGGCAATAAACCACGAGACCATTGAAATAAAACCGAAAAACGCCCGAACCATATAAAGGCCCGGCCGGCCGGTTTTCATGGCACTTGGACCATTTTTCAAAAACCAAGGGAGTAAAACAACCAATCCAGCGACATTGCGCAAGAAGACGATTTCCATAACATGCATACCACTGTCGGAAAGATGGCGAATAAGGCCACTTAATACCGCAAGGAACACACAACCGATAACCATCATGAGAGCGGCTTGCATTGCCGCAGGGGCCTCTGTAACGGGCCGAAGCAAAGTTCTTATTGAAGACATTAGAGTATTTTAGTTCGCAGGCTTACAATCCCCTAACTTTATCTTTGCAATGCAGCCCTGCGCCAGCGACACCTGTGCCAAAAAAAACATAAAAAAGGGCGCCCATTTCTGGGCACCCTTAAATCTTCAATGGATCAAACTTTATTCGACAAGTGTCGCGTCAGTTTTTTCCCGGACTTCATCCATTGTGACACCGTCTGCAAGTTCCACAACCTTCAAGCCGCCTTCAGCAATATCAAATACACCGAGGTTGGAAATGACACGATCAACAACTGCCTTGCCAGTGAGGGGCAATGTGCAAGCTTTAAGAAGCTTTGTCTCACCGGCTTTATTGGTGTGATCCATAATGATGACAACACGTTTAACGCCTGCAACCAAATCCATTGCACCGCCCATGCCTTTAACCAATCGGCCAGGGATCATCCAGTTCGCAAGATCACCGGTTTCAGAGACTTCCATGGCACCCAGAATAGAGAGCGCGATATGACCGCCGCGGATCATTGCAAAACTATCGGCTGAATTAAAATAACTCGTTCGGTCAAGCTCTGTAATGGTTTGCTTGCCTGCATTAATCAGATCAGCGTCGATTTCATCTTCGGTTGGGAAAGGTCCCATACCGAGCATGCCGTTTTCCGACTGAAGTGTCACATCGACACCTTCCGGAATATAGTTGGATACAAGTGTTGGAATCCCGATACCGAGATTTACATATGTTCCGTCTTCAAGTTCTTGAGCAGCACGTGCTGCCATTTGATTACGATCCCAAGGCATATGTTTCTCTCCTATCAGGCTTCACGAATTGTACGTTGTTCGATGCGTTTCTCATGTTCACCCTGAACAAATCGCTGAACATAAATGCTTGGTGTGTGGATATTGTCTGGATTAAGAGATCCGAGCGGGACAATTTCCTCAACTTCAGCAACGGTAACCTTGCCGCAAGTTGCAGCGAGTGGGTTAAAGTTACGAGCTGTTTTTCGGTATAGTAGATTTCCGTGCTCATCGCTTTTCCATGCCTTAACAATAGCAAGATCAGCAACAATGCCTCGTTCCATGATGTAGGTTTCACCATCGAAATCTTTTTCTTCCTTGCCTTCTGCAACAAGGGTGCCGACACCAGTTTTCGTGTAGAATCCTGGAATACCAGCGCCGCCAGCGCGCATGCGCTCCGCCAATGTTCCTTGAGGATTAAATTCAAGTTCCAGCTCGCCAGACAAATATTGGCGCATAAATTCTGCATTCTCGCCAACATAAGAAGAGACCATCTTCTTGACCTGTTTGGTTTGGAGCAATACGCCTAAACCAAATTCATCAACACCGGCGTTATTTGAATAAACGGTCAAATCCTTAACACCAGAATCTCGAATTGCAGCAATTAAGTTTTCTGGAATTCCGCAGAGACCAAAGCCCCCTGCAGCGATGGTCATACCATCAAAGAGCAACCCTTCTAGGGCGCTATTCGCATCTGAATAATTTTTTTGTGCCATTATTAATGACTCCTACCTTGCCTGTTACGTAAAGGTATGCCGTCAACCCGATAAAGGTGCATCAGTTGCTCAAAGGATTACCCCGACCAAACTGGTTCGACATGAATTTCGCAGAGATGATAGTCAGATTATTGCTGTAAGGGAACCCAATTTATACCAAATAGTACTGAATCGGGTTACTTTTTCTTCGCAGGTGCACAATAACTGGAGATAAAGCCTATTTTTGAAGCTGTTTTTTGAGCCAAAGAATGTTCCAGCCGTTCAAGAGTTTAAAAATTGGCGCGAACGCGGATCGCATTCCTTCCCAATTCAGACCCAATTTTTTCTGAATTTCACCAAGAGATAACTGTCCATCACACAATGCTACAATCTCTGAAATACGATCGGGGAGATCAAATTCAATTTTTTCACTGTCAAATGTGATCGTGAATTTTTTCTTCCCTCTAAATGCCGAAGCCAATGTCTCTGCGGGATTACCCTCTTTCAAAATTGGAATCATCTCTGGGCCGATTTTTGCAATCGCAGTCTCTTGTTGAGTTTTCCGAACATAAAATAAATGAGTTTTGAGACTTCCTGTTATGTTTTCTGCAAGCGACGCTCTATCCAAATTCGATAATTTCCGAGCCCGTTTAATGAGCTCCTTATCTTTCAAGAAAACTGTTGGGTCATATTTAACAGGTTCCAAAAATGACACTAAGGACAGGTTGGCATCCGACAGAAGGTCATCCAATTCAGGGACAAGATAGCTTTTATCTCGCGGATGCAGCAATAAATCAAAAAACGGTGCGTCGTTACCCATTTTATGGTCTCCCACAAACGGATTTCTCGTGAGCCAGTTGGTCGATGGTAAATCTTTTATGAATGTTTTAGCTAACGGAACCTGCTTTTTTTGCGGATCATCTCCCACCAGCATCTGCAGAGCTTTTTGGGCGTGATAAACACCTGTTCGGCCGAGGGTCGCATATACCATCAACCCCATCCCGCCATCATCTGACAATACAGCTTCCAGCGCAGTAAGACCATCCTCTGGGCTTTCCAGGTGATGAAGTACGCCGCAGCAATCAATGTAATCAAACGGCTCAAGATCCATGGCAGGAAGGTCAAGAAGCGATCCTGTGTGAAACTCAATGTTGCTAAGACCACGCACATCGGCTCGCGCTTCAGCAACGGCCCGACTTGCTTTTGACATATCTAAATAGGTTACATGCCCGGCTTGCCCGCGATCAGCCAGTTGCTGCGCCAGCATAATGAGCGCGTCTCCCGTACCGCCTCCGGCAACTAACGCCCGAAACGGCTTTGAGAAATCCCGTTTGCCCGCGAAAATATAGTGATTTAATTCATCCAGATGACTGGGACTGCCTGTAATCAGGCGGTCCCGCTCATCTTCTGGGTTTCGAGGAGGGTATGGAAAATCTTCATACTGCGCCGATACGGCTTTATCCCGTTCTACTTTCCCCCTCGTCACAAGTTAATCCTTTACCGTGATAATAACTTTACCAGTGGTTTTTCTAGACAGTAGAGCTTTCATAGCATCTGCGCCTTGCTCCAACGGAAAGTGCGTTGAAACATGAGGATTAATGTCGCCTTTTTTAACCATATCCAACATAGCGTTAAAGTTTGCGCGGTTCTTTTCAGGTGTCCGCCGGGCAAACTCGCCCCAGAACACACCAATAACCGAGCAGCCTTTTAACAGTGCCAGGTTTGTTGGCATTTGCGCGATACGGCCGGATGCAAATCCGATAACGAGCAGGCGGCCTTCCCAGTTGATGCAGCGCATAGACTGATCAAACGCATCACCACCAACAGGGTCATAAATCACGTCAGCACCCTTGCCGCCGGTTAATTCCTTCACCCGATCTTTAATGCTTTCGGTAGAATAATTGATCACATGATCAGCGCCATACTTGCGAACGATATCCATTTTTTCATCTGAGCCAACAGTACCAATAACAGTCGCGCCCAAGGCTTTACCAAGTTCAACCGCGTTAAGGCCAACACCGCCAGCAGCTCCGTGAACCAACAACACTTCGCCCTTTTTCAGGTCGCCGCGGTCAACAAGTGCATGATATGTTGTGCCATAAGTTACTGGAAAACCAGCAGCCTGATCGTAGGGCATGTTGTCTGGGATTTTATATGTCCCTTCAGCAGGTGCAACAACATATTCAGCGAACCCGCCGACACCATGATTTGCCATGACCCGGTCGCCAACAGCAAGACCTTCAACACCCTCGCCAACTTCAGTAATTATGCCTGAGCTTTCCATTCCTGGGGAAAACGGGAAAGGAGGCTTCATTTGGTATTTACCCGCAATCATCAAGGTATCCGGGAAGTTCAATCCGACGGAATGAACTTCAATTTTTACCGTTCCAGCGGTAACGGTTGGCTCTGCCACATCTTCCATAACTAGGATGTCAGGCTCACCAAACTCTTTACAAACTAATGCTTTCATTCTTTTCCCATTCTTTTTATTTTGCCTTGAGATCAGGCTTATTTGTTGCGCTGCACATACGCTAGCGCGGAAGCAGCGTTCGCGTCAAATTGGATATTCAAGAAACAGTTAGGAAATTTCTTCTGACAAGGACAAACGACCAACTTCGATCTCGTTCCGGTTTACCAAAGTTGGTAAAATAAACTCATCCATTTCCCGGTGCATTTCGTCACCCATAATTCCAAGACTTTCCAATATACCACCAAGCGCCACTTCAACGCCGCGTGTGGTCCCATCTGCGGTTTTAAGAGCAATGCCAAGCCCCAATGTCGGAAGGGCGGCAAGGTATACGCCTTCTGCACCAACTTTCGCGATCACCTCCCCCTTGGCTGATCTGTTCATGGCCGTGCAAAGGCGATCGGAGCCTGCAATCATGTCAGGCTCAGCCGCAATGGCTTCTTGTATTCTTCGGCAAGCAGCTGCCCGGTCTAAGGCAAGTTTTTCTGGATCAGCGAATTTAGCAATTGCCATTGCTGAATTTAAAAGCGGCACTCCTATTGTGGGGATGGAACACCCATCGATCCCCATGGGTGCTCTACTCAAGTCCAATTCGGTAAAATCTTCTAAGATTTTAATCATCCGCTGTTGAACTGGATGATCAATGTTAATATATCCCCGGTGATCCTCGCCCAAATGAACGGACGTCGCCAAGAACCCTGAATGCTTTCCTGAACAATTATTATGGGCCGTCGTTGGCTCAAGGCCTTTTGCCGCCAAGGCCCTTTCTGCCGGAGCGTAGCTTGGCCAATGGCTTCCGCATTCCAGATCATCAATTGAGAGACCGATGCGCTTTAGCCACCCCTTGACCGCGTCAACATGCAGATCTTCTCCCGTGTGAGAGGCACACGCTAAAGACAGCTCTTTTTCAGTCACATTGAAGGCATCCGCTGCACCACTTTCAACAAGGGGCAACGCCTGAATGGGTTTAATGGCAGAACGTAAATAGACAGGACTTTCAATATCCCCCCATTGTTTCACAATTTTGCCAGAAGCATCCGTAATAACTCCATGGATCATATGGCGACTTTCGACCATTGTTCCGCGTGTCACATTTACCTGCAAAGGAGGCCGGCTGGAATTATTTGCAAATTGCTTTATCATAGGGATAGTCCTGAACATAAAAATTAGGTACTGATTGGCGCTACCATATCCGAAAATTTCGTTTGGAGTTAATAAATTTATGTCGAGTAGAGGCTATTTCGGGATTGGCATTGAAGGGGTTAGTAAACCCATGAATGCTGGAAATCTATTCAGAACAGCGCACGCGTTTGGTGCCAGTTTTGTTTTCACTGTGGGCGCCGAACCTTCTGTCCGAAGAGCAAGATCCGATACGAGTGTCGCGCCGAAAAGCATCCCTTGGTATGATTTTGATAGCATCGAGGATATGAAGCTTCCTCGCTTGTGTAAAATAGTCGGCGTCGAATTGCTGGATGAGGCAGAAGATCTGCCCAGCTTCTTCCACCCTTTAAGCGCGGCATATATTCTGGGACGGGAACGGGGCTCGTTGTCACCTGCCATGCAGGAAAAATGTGATTACTTCATCAAAATTCCGACAAATTTCTGTTTAAATGTTGCAACCGCTGGCGCAATCGTCATGTATGACAGGATTGTAACCCATGGCAGGTTTGCAGAACGCCCAACAGGTGAGCTTGGGAAGGCTGTTCCGCAACCCGCCCATGTGCAAGGAAAACCGAGAAACCGGACGTCCCGGGATTTTGGTTAAATTTGCGCCCTAAACATGCATTTGAGTTGCCTTGGCAACATCACTAGAAAATGAATCGAAAGAGCGGTACTCTAAGCCCATGAAAAAGCAAACCGTGTTTAAATTTATAGCTGCGTCCCTTATGGCGGCGTTCTGTTTTTCAGCAAACATCGCATCTGCTGCAAAAGGAGATCCTCGTTCTCTTGGAACCTACAAAGACTGGGGTGCTTACGCATGGGTCGAAAGCGGGCAAAAAGTTTGCTATATGCTGTCACGTCCCACAAGATCTTTGCCTAAAAACGTCAAACGCGGCGATATTTATTTGATGGTCACTTACAGGCCTAAATCTCGCTCGACCGAAGAGGTTAGCCACGTGACCGGCTACACTTACAAAAATAATTCTACCGTCGAAATAGCTATTGGGAAAAGAAAGTTTAAACTGGCAACAGATAATGACGTGGCTTGGATCCCAGAGGGCGAAAGCGATGCCAAACTAATCAAAGCAATGCGCGGTGGATCGAAACTCCTCATCAAAGGCACCTCGTCTCGCGGCACGCTCACAACTGACAGCTATTCATTGCAAGGCTTTACAGCGGCGCATAAGCAGATTAGAAAAAGCTGCAATTAAGATTTTAGCCAAAGCTCGCTAAAGACAACTGCTGGCGACATGCGCCCGCACCAATTTGATAGAAGTATATTTGACCCATGGAATATTTAATTCCGGATGTTGAGGCTGTTGACCGGCAGCCCGACCTTTTAGCCATTCGTAAAAACCTCGTTGGCCTATCGCGCTCGGAAATTGCCGATGCGCTCATTGCCGAGGGAGAAGCCGAAAAGTCAGCAAAAATGCGGGCTAAACAGCTGTTCCATTGGCTTTACCATCGCGGCGCCAGCGACTTTGGCGACATGACGTCTATCTCAAAAGAAATGCGCTCCCGCCTGCCGGAAAAATTCACTGTTGCCCGCCCAGAAATTACCAGTTTACAAGAGTCGACTGATGGCACTCGCAAGTGGCTGGTGAAGTTTGAAGATGGACAAGAAGTCGAATCAGTTCATATTCCAGAAGAAGATCGCGGGGCTCTTTGTGTCTCAAGCCAAGTTGGCTGCACATTAACTTGTAGTTTTTGCCATACCGGAACAATGAAGCTCGTTCGCAATTTGACGCCGGGTGAAATTATTTCTCAAATGCTTGTGGCGCGCGATACCATCAATGAATGGCCGAGCCCAAAAGGCAACCGGATGATCTCCAACATTGTTATGATGGGAATGGGTGAGCCGCTTCTCAATTATGACAATGTGGCCAAAGCTCTCAAAATCATTATGGACGGCGAAGGAATTTCACTCTCTAAACGCCGCATCACTTTGTCGACCTCTGGCGTCGTTCCGAAAATTCATCAGTGCGGTGAAGAACTGGGCGTAAATCTCGCCATTTCCCTGCATGCCGTCACGGATGATGTGCGCGATATTCTCGTTCCAATTAATAAACGCTACCCAATCAAAGAACTCTTGCAAGCCTGTAAAGACTATCCGGCCAGCAACAATGCCCGCCGGATCACATTTGAATATGTCATGTTGGACGGCATCAATGACACCCCAGCCGATGCCTATGAGCTTGTCCGTTTGCTAAAAGATATTCCGGCAAAAGTGAACCTTATTCCGTTCAACCCATGGCCCGGTAGCAATTATATTTGTTCCAGCAACAACACCATTCATCGGTTTGCAAAAATTGTGAATGACGCTGGATACTCATCCCCAGTCCGCGTTCCCCGCGGCCGTGATATAATGGCAGCTTGCGGCCAGCTAAAATCCGCCAGCACAAAAGAACGGGCTTCTGCACGTCATCAAGCAACCGGCTTAAGCTAACCTCCTAAAACAGGCGAAGAGAGCGAACTCATATTGCATCTTCGCCTTTGATTTAAAGACCAATTGACGCAGTTCTAATGCAGTTCACTGCTTTCACTTGCAGGTCCGTTTCTTTTCGCCTATTTTGCGCACCTCGAATTCATTTAGATTTGTTTTCCACTAAAGGTTCTTTGCCATGTCTCAAGACATCAAAAAAGTTGTTCTGGCCTATTCCGGTGGCCTTGATACATCTGTTATCCTGAAATGGTTGCAGACAACATATAACTGTGAAGTTGTCACTTTTACCGCTGACCTTGGTCAGGGTGAAGAGTTAGAGCCCGCCCGCCAAAAAGCGGAAATGATGGGCATCAAAGACATCTATATTGATGATCTTCGCGAAGAATTTGTCGGCGACTTTGTCTTCCCAATGTTCCGCGCCAATGCGGTTTATGAAGGCCAGTATCTGCTCGGCACATCAATTGCCCGGCCGCTCATCTCCAAGCGCCAAATCGAAATCGCCCGTGAAGTTGGCGCCGATGCTGTAGCCCATGGCGCTACTGGCAAAGGGAACGACCAAGT